>DASTSJ010000304.1:0-3800 GCA_035760765.1 Edaphobacter sp.
CGTCTCCTTGACGCGATCTCTCCGTTTCAAAGTTCCTTCCCGATCAACATTGAAGTTGCTGAGTGTCGTATCGATCAGCTGCGCGTGAATCATGTATTTTGTTCCGTCGGGGAGAGTAACACTCTCGGGCTCAAGATGGAGCGATGCGGCGCCTGAGATGCGATGCCCTTCGTGAACGGAGGTGACGCGGCCCTCGAGGATAGACCCGATCGGGATGCTGACACGATCATGATTCATGACCGGTTGCATGATCTCTCCTGTGAATCGCGTACCGGGCTCCGTCGTTGAGGTGGAGAGCTGCTGAAGAATCTTTATATACAGAAGTGTGCCTTCGTTGAGCTCGCCGTCACGCTCCGGGACATTGGTAACGATCTCGCCGTCGACATCTTCTTTGGTGGCAGTCGCTGTGTCCGGGACAGAAGCGGACTCCTGATCTGCCGCTTTGTAGGGAACATAAGGTCCGTAAGCCTCGCCGGCATTCTCTGGTTTAGCTGCTGACGGCTTGGCAGGGGGCAAGGCATGTCGGCCGGACTCGGGAGCTGTTGCGGCGGTCTGGCTGG
Source organism: Edaphobacter sp. (assembly GCA_035760765.1). Lineage (GTDB taxonomy): Bacteria > Acidobacteriota > Terriglobia > Terriglobales > Acidobacteriaceae > Edaphobacter. The sequence goes on from DASTSJ010000304.1 coordinate 561, forward strand.
CGTTATCCCCGTTATCTGCGTCAATTGTTACCGGTTCGGGATTGGAAACTCCGGTGCGGGAGCTTTGGGCCGCTAACGGAATCGCTACCGCGAACAGGGCGATTGCAGGGATCTTTTGAAGTTTCATGCGCTAACAATCCTCCAGGTCAGGCAAGACTCTGCACAATACCTGTCTCTTGGACGAGTTTAAAGACACTGAATCCTCCCGCCCGTCTAAAAGAATGATGAGGAATCGAGACAGCTACTAGAGCGATGACAGTCTATGTAATCTTTCTCGTCTGTTCGCATGGGTTTAAAAAGCCTTGCTAAAATCCAACAGGTGACGTTCCAAGGCGCAAATCTGGTTGAGACAATCGGTTTAGCCGGGGGAAAGCGCGTGCAGGTCGACCGCCGCCCGAAGCTTCACGAACGTCTTGTCCATCGCATCGTTCCGCAAATTTTCGAATCATCTACTGACAGGAGCAACATGACTGAGATCGTCTCGATTCACGCTCGCGAAATTCTCGATTCTCGCGGCAATCCCACCGTCGAAGCTGACGTCGTCCTGGATGGCGGCGCCCGTGGACGCGCTGCCGTTCCCAGCGGAGCCTCTACCGGAGAGCATGAGGCTGTCGAGCTGCGCGACGGCGATAAGGAGCACTATCTGGGGAAGGGAGTCCTCAAGGCCGTCGAAAACGTGGAGTCGATCCTGGCTCCCGAGCTGACCGGTATGGACGCCTCGAACCAGCGGTTGATCGATGCGACGATGATCGCCATCGACGGCACTGAAAACAAGTCGAAGCTTGGCGCCAATGCGATCCTCGCTGTCTCGATGGCTGTAGCCCGTGCTTCGGCAGAGGCGCTCAAGCTGCCGCTTTATCGCTATCTCGGTGGTGTGAACGCCTGTCTTCTGCCGACCCCGATGATGAACATCCTCAATGGCGGCTCCCATGCAGACTCCAACGTCGATTTCCAGGAGTTCATGGTGATGCCTGTCGGAGCAGAGAGCTTCGCCGATGCACTGCGCTGGGGTGCAGAGACCTTCCATACTCTCAAAGGTGTCCTGAAGAAGAAGGGCTACAACACCGCAGTGGGCGATGAGGGCGGTTTCGCCCCGAACCTGAAGTCCAATGAAGAGGCGCTTGATCTGATCCTTGAAGCGATTCAACTGGCAGGCTACCAGCCGGGTGAGGATATTGCGATTGCGCTCGATCCTGCGTCCAGCGAGTTCTATGACAAGGAGAGCGGAAAGTACATCTTCAAGAAATCCGACAAGCGCGAGCTTACGTCCGCAGAGATGGCTGCCTACTGGCAGCAGTGGACCGAGCGCTACCCCATCATCTCCATCGAAGACGGGCTCGCAGAAGATGACTGGGATGGTTGGGAGATCCTGACAACCGCCGTTGGAGACAAGGTGCAACTGGTTGGCGACGATCTGTTTGTCACGAATACACGGCGACTGCAGCAGGGAATCGAGAAAAACATCGCCAACTCTATTCTGATCAAGGTCAACCAGATCGGCACGATCTCCGAGACGCTGGATGCGATTGAGCTGGCACGCCGTTATGGCTATACCTCCATCATCAGCCACCGCTCCGGCGAGACCGAGGATACGTTTATTGCCGACCTGGCTGTGGGTACCGGAGCAGGCCAGATCAAGACGGGCTCCGCTTCGCGCACCGACCGTATCGCGAAGTACAACCAGTTGCTCCGCATCGAGGAAGAGCTTGGACAGGCCGCGCAGTTCCTTGGCGTTGAATCGGTAAATTTCGGCGAGTAATCGTTGAACCATCATGCGCTGATGTCTGGAATGGCATCAGCGCATGGCATTTAATGAGTCGAAGCTACGAGGAGAGATTGAATTGAGCACTCAGGCACCCACCGCTACGCCCACCATCCACTCAGACGCCCTTGTCTTCTTCGGAGCAACTGGAGATCTTGCTTACAAAAAAATCTTCCCCGCACTCCAGGCGATGGTGCGGCGTGGCGAGCTCAGTGTTCCGGTGATCGGGGTAGCGAAGGCCGGATGGAATCTCGATCAGTTGAAGGCCAGGGCGCAGGATTCTCTGGAGAAGCATGGCGGTCTCGATCGCGATGCATGGCAGAAGCTCTCCTCGCTGCTTCGCTACGTCGATGGGGATTATGCGGAAGCATCAACCTTTGCACAGGTTCGTAAAGAGTTGGGGTCTGCACAGCATCCGGCGCATTACCTGGCTCTTCCGCCCTCCTTATTTGAGAAGGTTGTTGAGCAACTCGTCAGCTCAGGCTGTTCGCAGGGGGCGCGCATGATCGTGGAGAAGCCCTTTGGGCATGATCTCGCTTCCGCGCAGCGCTTGAACCGCGTGCTGCTTTCGGCATTCCCAGAATCGGCTATCTTTCGCATCGACCACTATCTCGCAAAAGCACCTGTGCAGAATATCGTTTCCTTCCGCTTCTCGAACTCTTTTATAGAACCGCTGTGGAATCGCGACCATATCGAAAGCGTTCAGATCACCATGGCCGAGAATTTCGGCGTTCAGGGACGGGGAGCTTTCTACGACCAGAATGGCGCCGTGCGCGATGTGATTGAGAATCACGTCTTCCAGGTGATGTGCAATCTCGCCATGGAATGTCCTGCGCGGCGCGACAGCGAATCGATCCGTGACGAGAAGGTGAAGGTGCTCAAGGCGATACCCGCGATTGAGCCGTGCAACGTACTTCGTGGCCAGTTTGCCGGGTATCAGCAAGAAAAGGGCGTCGCGCCCGGTTCTACTGTCGAAACCTATGCCGCTATGCGCCTGGAGATCAAATCCTGGCGCTGGGATGGAGTTCCTTTTTATCTACGCGCCGGTAAAAATCTCCCGACCACCTGCACCGAGGTGATTGCAAAGCTGCGTAAGCCGCCCCAGGCCAATATGACGGAGCCCGCACCGCAGAACTATCTCCGCTTCCGCATTCTTCCGGAGATGGAGATCGGGCTTGCTGTGTCTGTCGCCGGATCAGGGGAGGGTGAACCACGCTCGCTGATCGAGCTTGAGGCCTGCCGTGCACCTGGACCCCACGATATGGATGCGTACGAGCGCGTCCTCTCAGACGCCATGCAGGGTGACTCCACCTTGTTCGCGCGGCAGGACTACGTGGAAGAGGCATGGAGGATCGTCGATCCTATGCTGAAGGCGCATACCCCGGTTTATCCCTATCAGCCTGGAACCTGGGGGCCGACAGAAGGTGTTCCGCCTGAGACGCTGGCCGAGGTGACGCCTGCAGGAGGATGGCAGGAGC
>DASTSJ010000305.1:0-3858 GCA_035760765.1 Edaphobacter sp.
GGAAGGTTGGCGGGGCGTCATCGACAATACCACCATGCCCCTGAACCTTGAGACGACCTCTGGGATCTTGCACAGGGGTGGAACGATCCTTCGGTCGTCGCGAACCAACGTAAAGAAGATTCCCGGTGGATTCGAGAAGTGCCTGGAGACCATCGAGAAGAACAAACTCGACGCCCTCATCGCACTCGGTGGTGACGATACGCAATCCATCTCACTGGCGCTCAGCGAGCGCGGCGTGAAGTGCGTCGGTGTGCCCAAAACGATTGACAATGACCTGAGCGGCACCGATCAGTGCTTTGGCTTCGACACTGCGGTCAGTATCGCGACGGAGGCAATCGATCGCCTGCATTCCACGGCCGAGGCCCACAACCGCGTGCTCGTCGTCGAGGTCATGGGGCGGGATGCCGGGTGGATCGCCGTCACGTCGGGAATCGCCGGTGGAGCGGACGTAATTCTCGTTCCCGAGCTTCCGATTGACCTTGATGAAGTCTGCCGTCTATTGAAGTATCGTCACGATCATGGCAAGAAGTTCTCCATCGTCGTGGTGGCGGAGGGAGCCCACCTGCCTCAGGGCGGACAGTCCACTCACGACAGCTCGGTTGATGCCTTCGGTCACGCTCGGCTCAGCGGAGTCGCGCAGGCGCTTGCAGAAGAGATTGAGAAGCGTACGAAGTACGAGACCCGCAGCGTAAACCTGGGACATACGCAACGCGGCGGTACGCCGACGGCGTATGACCGCATGCTGGCGACTCGTTACGGCGTGGCCGCAATCGATCTGGTGCATCAAGGGAAGTTCGGCCGCCTGGTCGTTCTGAAGGGCACACAGATCTCAGACATTCCGTTGGCAGACGCCATCGCCAAGACCCGTACGGTCAGCGAAGATCTGCTTGAGGTGATGCGCGGTCTGCAGCCGCCTGCAGGAGCTGTTTAACGATCAGTTATCAGCAACTTGAGGTCTTTCTTTTCAGAAATCGATTGAACGGGCGAAAGAATGGGGGTACAAAGAATATGCCGGGATATGGCATGTTTCCCTTGTTTTTCGCCCGGTTTTCTTTGGTTTAACGGGAGGTCTCGACCAATGGGGCAAGCACAGGCGGCATCGCGCGAGGTAATGGATATCCGGCAGGCGTCGGAGTACCTCGGCATCAGCGGGGACTCTCTTTATCGTTATGCCTCGGACGGATTTATCCCTGCTTTCAAACTTGGCAACCGTTGGCGCTTCAAAAAGTCGCTGCTTGACGCCTGGATGGACGAGAAGAGCGGAGTCAAACCCTCTGCGCCCGCCGACGTCTCTCCGAAGCAGAAGAAGCCTGCCGGACGCGCCCGTTAAGACCTCCTTAATCTTTACACCCAGGCGGCGATCTATTGTTTCCGCGAACAACTGTTCGCTGCAGACGTGCAGAGGGTGATCCACTTCTCTCCGTGTAACATGACGACGCGCAGCGCTTACCTGACGCCACACGAGTTTTAGCTCCCCCTAAAATGGGATGGGGTGGGTAGAACCTTCCAGCTAAGCTCATAGCAAGCCGTCATGGATCTCACGAAGCCGCCGGTTCATAATTGCAGGGTATCTACGGTTGTTGCTGCCCTTTGGCTGCTCCTGTGGGTTTCGACCGCTGCCGTCGCACAGCAATCGGCGATCAGCGCGCCGGTACTGCTTCCGGCGGCTGTAGCCTTCGATGCAAGCGGCAATCTGTACATCGCCGAGATGGGGAACCATAGGATTCGTAAAGTGGATCCTTTGGGGAACATCAGCACGGTAGTCGGAACCGGCGTTCAGGGATATGGCGGGGATGGTGGATCAGCGGCTTCTGCGCTCCTCGATTCACCGCAGGGGCTGGCGGTCTATGGGGGCAATCTCTACGTCGCGGATACACATAATCACAGAGTACGTCGAGTCGATCTGAATGCAGGCTCGATCAGCACGATTGCTGCACACCTTGATCGTCCGGCTGCACTGGCTGTCGATCTTCAAGGAGACCTGTTTATTGCAGATGAGGGAAGTCATCAAATTCTCCGCATCGACGCCGGTACCGGTGGGATCTCTACAGTTGCAGGAGCGGGGATTCAGGGCTATGGCGGGGATAAGGGCAGTGCCATTGCTGCCCTCCTGGACTCTCCAACCGGAATCGCGGTCGATGCGGTCGGAAACATCTATGTCGCGGACAGCCATAATCAGCGGGTTCGCAGAATTGACGCCAGCACAGGCGTCATTACCAGCTTTGCGGGAACGGGGGCGCAAGGGTTTTCGGGGGATGCGGGACCTGCAGTCCATGCAGCACTTGCTCTGCCGCGAGGAGTCTCTTTGGATTCGCAGGGCAACATCGTCGTAGTGGACAGCGGAAACAACCGTGTTCGTCGAATCGACCTGACGACCGGAGCCATCACCACAACCGCGGGAGACGGCATCCAGGGCTTTGCAGGAGACGGCGGCGCTGCTCTTTCCGCATCCGTGGATAGTCCACGAGAGGCTGCTGTCTCACCCACCGGAGATCTTACCTTTACAGACGGTGCGAACCAGCGAGTCCGAATCGTGTCGGGATGGGACATTCAGACGATCGCGGGGTTGGGGACTCTGTCACGAGCCACGGTAGAACTGTCAGGTACTGAGGAGACGGTTTATGGAAGCGGATCGCTGATCGCAACCGTTCGGTCTTCAACTGCTGCCGACGGGGTAGTTCGATTGATGGACGGAGATACGGGAAACTCCGTCATCGGCCAGCAGGCGGTTACGCAAGGCGCAGAACTCTTCGATCTGTCAAAACTCTCCGCGGGAAAGCATACCCTGATCGCGCACTATAGCGGCGATCTCACTCATTCCATAGCTCAGAGTGAGGCGTTCCTCTTAACGGTCAAGCCCCGTCCGCTTACAGCCATCATTTCTCCGTCGTCATTCAGCTATGGCGAAGCTCTTCCTTCATCGCTCGCGGGCAGTCTCACTGGAGTTCTGCCAGCAGATCAGGCAGATTTGTTTGCCGCATACAGCCTGAACGTCACTCCACGCCCGGACGCAGGGGAGTACCCGGTTACCGTAACTCTCAGCGGCTCTGCGGCTGGGAACTACACCGTGCCTGCGGCGCCGACGCTGACGGTTACGCGAGCGTCGACCACAACGACTCTTACGGCGACGACCGCTTCGCTCGTCTCAGCGAGCAGTGCGGACGCCGGTCAGCCAGTGCTGATGAAGGTGCATGTAGCTCCCGCTGCATCAGGCAACCCAGGTGGGACGCTAATCCTCAGTGAAGGAGGTACCCTGCTTGCCGCAGGGCCACCGGATACCTCCGGTGACCTCAGCTTTGTTGTCTCGTCTCTGGCGATCGGGCCCCATAGCTTAAGCGCGAGCTACTCGGGTGATCACAACTTCCAACCAAGCAGATCCCCGACGATGTTGTTCGTAGTGAACTCACCTCCGAGCGGACCTGTTGACTTCACGCTTGCTCCCAGCAGCGCCACGACTCAGACAGTCAACTCCGGTGATTCGGCAAATTTCGCCTTGGTGGTGAACACGAAGGGAGATCTGTCGGCACCGGTAACTCTCGCTGCTTCCGGTCTCCCTAATCTTGCAACCGCGTCCTTCAATCCTGGCAGCGTTGTTCCAGGAAGCCCATCCACGACCGTAACGATGACGATATCGACTCCCAGGACGACAGCGTCTCTAACCTCGCGTTCGCCCGTATGGCTGGCGTTGCTTTTTGTCGGCATATTCCCGTTGACGGCAGGAAGAAGAATGAGTGTTCGCCTGCTGGTGCTTCTATTGGCAACATTTCTCCCATTAGCGGCAGGCTGCGGAGATCGTGTCAATGCAGGAACCGCGGTTCCGGGAACGACGAAGTCCTACGCCATCACGGTTATGGGAAC
>DASTSJ010000306.1:0-3287 GCA_035760765.1 Edaphobacter sp.
CAATACTTTACCTTCGATGTGCGCGGCATCACGAAGGGGAGAATCTTCGCAGTTACCGGCGGAACCAGGCCGATTACGACAAATTCAGGGTTTTGCGCATAGTACCCCGCTCCCGCTGTATCTTCTCCTGCAACAATGTGATAGCGTACAGCAGCTGCTCGGGCCGAGGTGGACAGCCAGGAACGTAGATGTCCACCGGAATGATCTGGTTCACACCTTGAAGAAGAGCGTAGTTGTTAAATACGCCTCCGGACGTCGCGCACGCTCCCATGGAAATGACCCACTTGGGCTCCGGCATCTGCTCATAAAGCCGGCGGATCACAGGGGCCATCTTCTGGGATACTCGACCGGCAATAATCATCAGATCGCTTTGACGAGGAGACGGACGAAAGACCTCTGCGCCGAACCGGGCAATGTCGTAACGCGAACCGCCCATCGACATCATTTCAATGGCACAGCAGGCTAGACCGAAGGTCATGGGCCAGACCGAGTTCTTGCGAACCCAGTTGATCGCCGCGTCCAGCGAAGCCAAAACCACGCCCTCTGGCTGATCGTAGCCCCAGTTGACCTCCCGCAACTTCTCCTGATTTTTAGCGAAGCTGTCGAGACTACCGAAGAGGTAGCGATCTGCCTTCTGCGGTACCCCTATAGGGCGTCCGCTGCTGGTATTCTCCTGAGATTCTGTGCTCATGGCTTTAATAATAAGGCCGCCTGTGGATCTAGAAACCTGTCTTTTTTTGCAATCGCGCCAGCACGATCGTGCCAATCCCCCCATTCTGAGGTGCTGCTCATGTCGCGTTTTCTTCCATCGCTGCCAGCAGACCAGTTCGCAGATCGTCTTGCTGCCCCTTTTCCAGCTTGCTTCCGTTGTGGGTTAGGTAAAAGACATCAATCGCGGTCTCGCCCTCTGTATCGACCAGCGCAACTTCGATATTGTGTCCTTTCGCAGCGATCGTAAGACTCAGGGCGCGAAGCAGGCCGGGCAGGTCCTGCGCTACCACCTCCACCAGCGTGCTATGTGAAGATGCCTCATCGTAGAACTCCACACGCGGCTCGACGACAACCTTCGGGGCTCTCCGGCGCGATCTGCGGCGTCCGCTTAACAGCTTCTCTACAGGGACCAATCCGGTCATCACTTCGTAGATACTTTTCAAGAATCGATCATGCTCGGAGTGGTTCATCTCGAGTGTTCGGAAGGTATCGGTGAAACGGAAACTGTCAACTACGATTCCCTTCCCGTTTGAGAAGGCATCTGCAGTCACAATGTTCATTCCCCATGCCGCTAGAGCGCCTGTCATATTGGCAAACAGCAGAGCACGATCCGGCGTAACGACGGTAAGCTCGCTGACTGCAGACGCGTACCGAAAGTCCAGCTGAACGCGATCCTCGGAGAGCTTTTCGGACATGCGGAAGTGCGCGCGGATCTGTTCCGGAGAGCGGGTCAGGACATAGCGCTCCGGCAACCCCTCAAGAAACTCTGCGACAGCAACCCGCTGGGCCGGCACCATCGCCGAGACACGGTCAACCAGTTCCCTGGCCTCCTGTGCACCTACCCGCTCGTCATCCACGCTGCGGTCAAGATAGTTTGCCGTCGCGATGTAAAGCCGCCACAGATTCTCCGCCTTCCAGGGGGTTAGAGCATCTGGGTGGACGGCGTTGATGTCCGCGTAGGTAAACAGCGTAAGCATGCGAAGCATCTCCGGCGTATGCACCTTACCGGCAAATGCCCGCACTGTCTCCAGGTCGAAGATGTCCCGACGAAGCGTGGAGGACATCTCAAGGTGATTTTCAATGAGGCCTAACACCAGGTCGGCCTCGTAGGGATCCAGTTCGAGACGCGCCAGCAGACCGCGTGCCATGCGGGCGCTCTCTTCTGCGTGATCTCCCGTGCTTCGCCCCTTGCCCGTGTCGTGGAGCAGCGCCATCAGGTAGAGCAGAGCTGGATGCGGAAGTTCGCGGACCAGCGATCCGAAGCGTGTAGCCCACTCCGCTCGCGAGCCCTTTTCGAACGACGCCTTAGGATCTGCCCCCTCAAGCTCGTGAAGTGTGTCGATTAATACAAAGGTATGTTCATCAACCGTATAGCGATGATAGGCATCCCGAATGACGAGCGCATCGATCCCATGGAACTCCGGGATAAGAAGCTCAAGCAGTCCGAGAGCATGCATTGTTCGCAGGGCGTTTCCCGCATTCGGTCCAAGCAGGATTGCCTGCAAACGGGTCCAGAGCGCAGGGCCCTCTTCAAGGCGGGCGGAGATAGCCCCAAGAGCATGAGAGATCCGCTCTTCTGACTGCCGTTCGAGCGTACAGCCAGTCCTGGCCATGGCAGCAAAGATCTCAAAGACGACATCCGGATCGTGTGCCGGATCTTCCGCGCCGGTGCCCATTGCCGGAGCTGCCTCTAAACTTGCTTTCCCCCGCTCCAGCCGAAATCCACCTGAGGTTTCCGTGATGCGATCCCGCTTGAGGCTGAACCTTCTCGGCTGCTTTCGCGGGGGAAGATCCTCAATCTCCCGCTTTAGCTTGCGCTCAATACTCCGCGCATGCCGAAAGTAGAAGCGCATCCAGTACGCAGCATCCACGCTCTGGCTGCGATCGTCACTTACCCCTACCGCAATCGCGGCTGCAGCATCCTGAGCCTGCCAGTCCAGAGTGTTGTCATCTCGTTCGTGGCGATAATGCAGGAAGCAGCGCACCAGGCGCAGGAACTCCACTGCCTGACCGAAGCCCAGCGCTTCGGAAGCGGTATCTGTGCTCTCGTGAACGCGTCCGTCCAGCATCGCGAGCCAACCGCAGACGTGAATATCACGTAGCCCCCCAGGGCAATCCTTGATGTTCGGCTCAAGATGGAACAGCGTACCGCCGTATTTCGCGTGCCGGTCCCGGGTCAGAGCCAGCAGGCGATCAAGAATCGCACTGCGATCCTTCTCGATCAGCTTTGGGACCACATCATTAGCCAGCCGGGAGTACAGAGCCGCATCTCCCGCCAAATAAAGATGATCCAGGATCGCGAGGGTAAATTCGGCGTTATCTTCGGAGAATCGTTCGCACTCCGCCAGACGCCGCACGGCCTGCGCCACACGGATACCGCAGTCCCACAACTTCTGGCAGATCCTGCGGATGGGCTCCTTGATCTCCTTTTCGCTTACCTTTGCATCCAAAAGAAACAGCAGGTCCACGTCGGAGTAGGGGAAGAGCTCCCGGCGCCCATAGCCGCCAATCGCCACCATCGATACACCGCTTGCAAGGATGCTGCTGCTCGCAAGAGCATCCTCCCATAGAGCAAT
>DASTSJ010000307.1:0-3575 GCA_035760765.1 Edaphobacter sp.
GCGCGAGGCCGTCCGCCGCAACATCGATCTGCTCCAGGGACCCATCGACGTCATCCTCCACCCCCGCCGCAGCGTCATCGACCTCGACTTCGCCACGCTCGACCGCGAGGTAGCACAGGTCTTCCGCACCATCCAGAAGACCTCTCACACACCGAGCACAGCACCGCCACCAAAACCGGGTGCCCCACAACAGCCAGAATCGGCTGCCTCACAACCGCAACAACCGGGTGCCCCACCTTCGCGAAGCTAAGGTGGGATTGGCAGGACGCCTCCTTCGTATCCGACATCGGAGGAAGGATCACCAGTAACCCATACGCGAACCATTCGAAACCGTGTCATCCTGAGCAAAGCGCAGCGAAGTCGAAGGCTCTGCGGTTTGCCCGTCGCGCCTCCAGAGGCTCAGCGCAGCCCAACGCCGACCCGCCACCAGATCCAACTAAAATCAATCCATCGAGCCGCCGATGCCTGAACCCGAACCCAGCCCGCTGGCCCGCATCCTCTTCCGTATCTACAAATCTGTCCTCTCGCCCGCCCTCCACATTCTCAGTCCCTCGCAGTGCCTCTATCTCCCCACCTGTTCGGAGTACGCCTACATCGCGCTCACCCGCTTTGGCCCCATCAAGGGCTCCTGGCTCACCCTGCGCCGCATCGCCCGCTGCCACCCCTTCGCCAAGGGCGGCCTGGACCCCGTCCCCGACCGCTAACCCAAAATTCACCCGAAGCTGCCCCGAAATTGTTATTGCCTTAACCCCCTGACAGCCCCACCCTTGCAGCACACAAGCCTTCACTCGAAACGGGACCAGCACCCTTCTTGGGTAAAGGCAGCCACCGGGGAATTGCAGGAGACTTCGAATCGAGACGGAAAGCTGGACGTGATCGTCTCCTGCTTCGACCATTCTTTGTTACCCAACACGCGGGATTGGTTCTGGTCCGCGGCAACGGCGATGGCACCTTCCAACCGTCTCCGTTTGCCACCATAGCCACGCCCGCAGGAGCCACCTTCACCTCAGCCGCCATCGGCGATCTCGACGGCGACGGTCATCCTGACCTCATCCTCCAGCACATGACCGACATGGCCGGATTTACGGTCGCCTACGGCGATGGAGCCAGTAACTTCACCGTAGATCCCAACACCTACACCACCAGGGCAACGACACCGGTCTTCGGGAATCTGGTCCGGCTCAACCATCAGGCAACCACTCATACCAGCCGTCCGGACTATCTCGTCACATCTGGCGACGGGGTCATCTCTTCCATCCCGCCTTGTTCGCCCCACGACCGGGGCACACGGCACCCACCCCTCGCGAACCCGTCATCCCGCATCAACAATCCAAAACAGGTGTCATCCTAAGCGAAGCGACAAAGCCGCACAGTCGAAGAGCCTGCGGTTCGCTGTACGCTTCAGCTCCAGGCATCCACCCCGAAAAAACATCAAATCCGGCAGACCACGCCGAGGATTTACCATAGACCTGCGATCTCATGCGCCTCCGGGTGCATCCTGAACGCAAGCCGATTCGTATCAAGAACAGGAATATCTCTTGCCAGAGTTTACAAATCCAAATCAGCAGGGCGGAGGCGGCCAGGAAAACCGATCCCTCTTCGTCATCATGTTCTTCATGATCGCCGTCTTCTTTGGCCTCAGCTACTACCGCCAGAAGACGAATCCGAAGACAGTCTCGCCCAACTCCCCTGCAGCCACACAGCCAGCGCAGACCACTGCGCCCGCGGCACCGGCCGCCCAGGCCGCGCCAGCCGCAGCCGCTGCGCCCAGCACCTCTGCCGCTGCCACCCCTGCAGTCCAGGCATCGTCGGAATCCACCACCGTCGTCGAGAACGAGCTCTACCGCATCGAGTTCACCAATCGCGGAGCCCAGGTCAAGAGCTGGCTCCTCAAGCAGTACAAGGACTCCGACGGCCACCCCCTCAACCTGGTCCACACCCAGGCCGCTGACAAGTTCGGCTACCCGCTCTCGCTCCACACCTACGACGCCGGCGTCAACGCCACGCTCGCCCAGGCCCTCTACGTTCCCTCGGCCACCGGAAACCTCACCGCCCCGGCCAAGCTGACCTTCCACTACGCCAGCGGCGATCTCGACGTCACCAAGACCTTCTCCTTCGACGAGACCTACGTCCTCCACGCCGACGTTCAGGTCCTTCGCAACGGAGCACCCTTCCGCGCCCTCATCTCCTGGCCCGGCGGCTTCGGCGACCAGAACACCGCCCTCGCCTACAACGGCGCGCAGATCGACTACTCCCGCGACGCCAAGGACGAGCACCTCGCCGCCAAGAAGGTCGCAGGCGGCGAGACCCTCAGCGGCCCCTTCGACTGGGCCGGCGTCAGCGACACCTACTTCGGCGCCATCTTCCTCCCGGACTCGCCCGCCACCTCCACGATGGTCACGCTGCACAACGAGCTTGACGTCGCCAAGACCATCCACCGCTCCGGCTTCGGCTCCACCTCGTCCTCGGCCAAGGCGATCAACGTCGCCATCCTCGGCGCTGCCTTCGGCGACACCAGCGGCCACACCCAGACCCGCATCTTCGTCGGCCCCAAGGCCATCAACATCCTCCGCAACATCTACGCCACCAGCACCAACGGCGACAAGATCTCACTCTCCCCGCTGCTCGAGTTCGGCTTCTGGGGATCCATCGGCAAGTACCTCTTCCTCGCCCTGCAGTTCATCCACCTGCACCTCGTCTCCAACTGGGGATGGGCCATCATCCTTCTGACGCTCGCCATCAACGTCGTGCTGCTGCCGCTGCGTATCAAGACCATGCGCTCCAGCATCAAGATGATGCGCATTCAGCCCCAGATGGACGCCATCAAGGAGAAGTACAAGAAGTACAAGATCAACGACCCCAAGCGGAACGAGATGAACATGGAGATCATGAAGCTCCAGAAGGACAACGGGGTCAACATGTTCGGTGGCTGTATCCCCACCCTCATCCAGCTTCCGCTGCTATACGCCTTCTTCTCCATGCTCCCGCGCGTCATCGAGCTGCGCCACGCGCACTGGCTCTGGCTGCCCGACCTCACGGCGCCCGACCCCATCTACCTCCTGCCCATCATCATGGTCGTCAGCCAGTTCCTGATGCAGTACTACACGCCGTCGCCCGGCGTGGATGCGCAGCAGCAGAAGATGATGGCCTACATGATGCCGCTGGTCACCGGATACTTCGTCCTCACCTACGCCTCCGGTCTCGGACTCTACTGGGCCGTCGGCAACTTCTTCGGCATCGCACAGCAGTGGATCATGATGAACTACACCGCCATGGGACGCGAGATGAAGGAGATCGCCGCCAAACGCGCCCGCCGCAAAGCCGGAGCACCCGTCATCCAGGCCAAACGCTGACCCTGCGCCGAACATCATCACCCAGATTCAACATGAACAAAAGAGGAGGCTCCTAAAACGGGCCTCCTCTTCGTTTTCAGCGCGAAATGGCAATCCCTTATTCTCGTGTCATCCTGAGCGGAGCGCAGCGAAGTCGAAGGATCTGCGGTTCCACGCACTCCCGCACTCCCGCACAGCCACAAAACCGGGTGCCCCATCTTCGCGAAGCTAAGGTGGGTTTCG
>DASTSJ010000308.1:0-4113 GCA_035760765.1 Edaphobacter sp.
AAATCCTTACGAGCAGGACGTCCTGATGGCATGGGTCTTAACCGCCGGTTTCAGAGCCGTCGTGTCTGCTCTTATTTAGTTGTCTTATCTTTTGGGCCCTATGAATGAGAACCATAGCAACTCCAGACCTACTGCAACATCACTCAAAAGAGGAATGCCTCGCCCCCATACAGAGGTATAGGCTGGTCTGACGATCTGTCCGCGTGGCGCATTCCGCAGACCGCTCACTCCACCCGGCGCAGCATCTCCGCCACGCTCCTGCCCAGCACCGGATGTACCCAGTCACCGGCAATCTCCGCCAGCGGCTCCAGCACAAACCTTCGATTCTGCATCTCCGGATGCGGCAGAGTAAGCTCCGGTGTATTCGCAATCTGGCTACCGTAGAACAGCAGGTCGAGATCGATCACCCGCGGGCCCTTCGCGATAATCCGCTCGCGCCCCATCTCGCACTCGATCATCAGTAACGCCCGCATCAGATCCAGCGGACTCAGACCAGTGTTCAGGACCAGCGCAGCATTCAGGAATCTTGGCTGGTCCGTGTATCCCACAGGCTCCGTGTCATAGAACGACGACACAGCCTCTACCCCGCCGAATTCGCGTAACCGCCGAATCGCCTCATGGAGGTTACTGTCCCTGTCCCCAAACTTCGAGGGCAGATTTGACCCAAGAGCGATCGCCGCAAGTCCCATAACCGGCTAAATCCGCCTAGATGGTTACGGGCCGCAGATGCCCGGCGGCCTTGCTGACATGAGGCTCCGCCACGTGGTCGTAGCCATGCACCAGCTCCCACGACGAGCGGTCGCGCAGCAGCCGCTGTACCAGGGCCGTATGCATCGCATGGCCGGCACGCTCGGCCACTACGTGCCCTTCGATCCGCCGTCCGGCCAGCGCCAGATCTCCAATCAGATCGAGCACCTTGTGGCGCACAAATTCGTCCGGAAAACGCAGCGGCCCATTCTCCACGCCCTTGCGCGACAGGATGATGGCGCTGTCGTCCGAGACCCCCCGGATCAGCCCCATGTTCCGCAGCATCGCCTCGTCTTCCTTAAAGCCGAACGTTCTTGCCGGAGCGATCAGACGGGCATAATCGCCCTCTGCCAAATCCACGCGCATCGTCTCGTAGCCAATGGGTTCCGGGAAGTCGATGGTGTAGTCGATCGCGTACCCTTTGCCCGGATAGATCCCGATAAACTTGCCGCCCTCGCGTACCTCGACCGGCTTCACCACCCGCATGTACTCGCGTTTCCGCCGCTGCTGCTTCAGCCCCGTCTGCTCAAACGCACGAATGTACGGCAAAGCGCTTCCGTCGAGAATCGGAACCTCAAGATTATTAATTTCGACGATGACGTTATCGACGCCGTAGCCGATCAGGGCCGAAAGAAGATGCTCCGTCGTCGAGATCAGCACACTGCCGCGCATCAGGCTGGTGGCGTAGCTCACCTTTGCGACGTTGCGGCCTGTCGCCACAATCTCGAAGTTATCCAGATCCGTCCGTCGAAAGACGATTCCAGAACCCGCCGGAGCAGGAACCAGCCGCATCGACACCGGAGCGCCGCTGTGCAGACCTACTCCACAAAACTCAATCTCCGACTTGATCGTTCGCTCAAGATGAGGGTGTGATGCCACGAAATCCGGTCTCCGGTACAATCCGCTACACAGGCTACAGCAACGTTACAAATTTCCACTGTGTCAAAAAAGACACACTTAACCTTCTGGAGTCGTGGGTGTGCGGCGCTAAATACCTCTGCTAAACATATAAGGATCAATAACATAGATGGACATTTGGCACATCGCCAGCAAAACCCAGGAGAAGCTTCCATGGTTCCTCTCGCATCTGGAGCAACTCGTGCGCGTCGAAAGCCCAAGTGAAGATCCTGCCGCAGTTAATGCTGCCCAGGAGTTGGCTGCAGGCTGGGCCGCGTCGCTTGGGGGGAAAATAAAGCGTTACCCCCAGAAAAAATTTGGCGACGTCTACGAACTGCGTTTCGGCGGCTCCCGGCGGCAAAAGCCGGTCCTCCTCCTCGGCCATCTGGACACCGTCTGGCCGCACGGCACCCTCAAATCCATGCCCTGGGTTAATAAGGATGGCAAGCTCTCCGGTCCGGGCGTCCTCGACATGAAGGCCGGCGTCATGATGGCCCTCACCGCCGTCTCCGTCCTAACCGAGCTGAACCTGCTGCGGCCCGTCACCATTCTGCTCGTCTCAGAGGAAGAGATCGGCTCGCCCATCTCCCGCCCCATTACGGAGCGCATCGCCAGGGACTCCTCCGCAGTCTTCGTGCTGGAACCCGCACAGGGGTTGGCGTACAAGACCGCACGCAAGGGCGTCGGCCACTACGAACTGCATGTCACCGGCGTCGGCGCCCACTCGGGTGTCGACTTCGAGAGCGGCCACTCCGCCGTGCTGGAGCTCGCCCGGCAGATCGACCGCATCGCCACCTTCACCGATCTCTCACGCGGCCTGACCGTCAACCCCGGCGTCATCTCCGGGGGAACCCGCTCCAACGTCATCGCCGCCGAAGCCCACGCCGAGATCGACGTTCGCATCGCCCGCGCCTCTGATGAAAAGCGGGTCGAGCGCCTCTTCCGCTCGCTCAAGCCCTTCGATAAGGCCTGCAAGCTTACCCTGACCGGCGGAATCAATCGCCCACCCATGGAGCGCAAATCAGGAACCATCGCCCTCTTCAAGCATGCTAAGAAGCTGGCCGCCGATCTGGGCTTTGCGCTCGATGAAGCCGCGACCGGCGGAGGCTCCGACGGAAACTTCACCGCTGCGCTTGGAGTCCCGACGCTCGACGGTATGGGAGCGATAGGCGCAGGCGCCCACGCCGCTCATGAGCACATCCTCATCGAGCACATCGTGCCTCGCACCGCCCTGCTGGCCGCCATGCTGGCAACGACAGAGTGAACGGTTCTGAAACGGCGCTGACTTGGTGAACCTCGCATAGCTTGCGGTGGATGATCTCTCAGCCTAAGCTTCTTGCGAGGTTAACAAGTGGCCGAGTACCAGAGTCCTGAGGACATGCGTTTTGCGAAGGAGTTGATCGCTTCGGCGCCTGCAGAGGCCG
Organism: Edaphobacter sp.; assembly: GCA_035760765.1. Lineage (GTDB taxonomy): Bacteria > Acidobacteriota > Terriglobia > Terriglobales > Acidobacteriaceae > Edaphobacter. Next base: position 3,069 of record DASTSJ010000308.1, read on the forward strand.
AAGCGTTCTTCAAACTGAAGTCCGTAACCGAACGAGGGGACGGCGTGATACCTGCGAAGTATCGAGAGCTGATCGCGCTCGCCGTTGCGCTCACAACCCAGTGTGCCTACTGTCTCGATTCGCACACGCGGAATGCGGCGAAAGCTGGCGCTACACGTGAGGAGATCGCCGAGACGGTGTTCATGGCCGCAGCCTTACGCGCGGGAGGAGCCGTCGGTCACGGTCTGCTTGCGATGAAGCTCTTCGACAAAGCCCAGGGTCGCCTCGAGCAGGATCCCAGCGCCTTGGACCGCGCTCCCTGGGAATGATCGAAGCAGATCGGCCACAAACTTTTTCTTAAGGTTGCACATCACTGCACCCGCACAGCTTGCCCGGGGCGACTCGGTTAATCGATCGCCACACCCGGATAGGCCTCGACGTACTCCTCGCCATGGCATCCCTGGTAGACGACCTGGCGCGCATTGAAATCAACCTCGTACCGCACCACACCGGCCTTCCACGATCCTTCTAGAAACTGCTGGAATGTGCTCTCGCCCGCCTGATCGGTACGCAGCGCATGGATAAGCGCCTTCTCGTCGAATGCTGGTACATCTGCAGCGCCCGTAACGAGCGGCTTCCCCTGCATGACAACAGCACCAGCCTCCGTCAGGAAGAGGCTCTGGCAGGATGGAAGCGACCATACATTGCGAGTCACTCCGGCCTGCCTGAGAACCTCAGCAAGATAAGGGAATCCGCCCACGCGCGGCCGGATCGCCTCAGCTCGCTTCATCGCTTCTGTCACGTTGTTGATCGCCGTACTCATGGAAGGTCTCCTACTCGGTTGGAACGTCGTGAATCTTGTTGAGGGTCGCAATCTTTGCGAGAAGCTTTCGGAGCATCTGCTTCTCGTTCGCACTCAGGCAATCGAAGAAGTGGGCATCATTGGCATCGGCGATGCCAGCAAGGACGGGAACAGCACGGCGGCCCTCACGCGTCAGCGAGAGTTGGCGGACCCGATTGTCACTTGCTGCCTCCTCACTCGTGAGCCACCTCTTGGCTTCGAGCT
>DASTSJ010000309.1:0-6615 GCA_035760765.1 Edaphobacter sp.
ACGATGTATGTGGCGCTGGCGAATCGCGACGCGGTCGCGGCGATCAGCGTGGCCAAGGGCAGTTTTGTGGTCAAGGGCTACTTCGACACGCGTCTGCCGGGCCAGAGCTACTTCGGCGCGGAGCCGGATACGCTGGCTGTCTCGCCTGACGGGAAGCGGCTGTACGTGGGGAATGCGGCCTCCGATGCCGTTGCCGTGATCGACACGACGAAACTGACGCCAAAGGCAGCCGCCAAGGGGATGGTGGAGCCTACCGGATTTGTGCCGACGGAGTGGATGCCGACGGCCATGTCTGTGGTGAACGGGAAGTTGTATGTGGCGACGGCGAAGGGCAAGGGAACAGGGCCGAATGATTTCCGGCAGCGCGTCACTCCGGAGACGCAGGAGCGCTTTGGCAAGTCGAAGTTTACCTACATTGCAACGCTGATCTACGGATCGGTCGCTGCGCTGGATGTGGCCCAGATGCAGAGCCAGCTTCCGCGCTGGACGTCTGAGGTGCTGGAGTCGAACCGGATGAAGGCGGCGGATGAGAAGATTCGCTTCCATGATGGAAGCGATAGCCGCATCAAGCACGTGATCTACATCATCAAGGAGAACCGCACCTACGACCAGGTGTTTGGCGATCTGGAGCAGAACGGCAAGCGGGTCGGCAACGGCGATCCCAGCCTGACGATGTACGGGAAAGACATTACGCCCAACCAGCATGCGCTGGCGCTGCAGTTTGGCGTGCTGGACAACTTCTATGACTCCGGCGAGGTCTCGGGCGACGGCCATGTGTGGTCGACGGCGGCGATCGGGACGGACTATCTGGAGCGGACCTGGGAGCAGTCGTACCGCGGATCGCAGCGCACCTATGACTACGAGGGTGTGGTTGCCGACGGCTATCCCCTGCTGCAGAACATTCCTGATGTGAATGAGCCGTCGAGCGGATATCTGTGGGGCAACCTGGCTCGCCACGGAAAGACCTACTATCACTTTGGTGAGTTTATCTCTTCGAAGTTCTGCGATACGAAGGCGACGGCGAATCCGCAGGAGGGCCCGATGTCGGAGGGTCAGAGCTGCGCGCATCCTACGATCAAGCCGGGCGAGGCGATTCCCGCGGAGTGGGGCGGCGGTACGAACAAGTGGGCGTGGCCGATTCCGCGGCTGGCGAAGAATACGGCGACGAAGCCGGAGCTGGTGGGCCACTTCGCTCCGGAGCAGCCGGATTTCAACCTGCACATCCCGGAGCAGATCCGCGCAAATGTCTTCCTCCATCATCTTGGCGATTGGGTGAAGCAGCGTGAGGCGGGCAAGGACGAGATGCCGAACTTCATCCTTCTGCGAATGGGCAACGATCATACTGCTGGAACCACGCCGGGTGGGCCGACTCCGAGGTCGTCGGTCGCCGATAACGATCTGGCTATCGGGCGCGTGGTGGATGCTGTCTCTCACTCGGCCTACTGGGACGACACGGCGTTTTTCATCCTGGAGGATGATGCGCAGAACGGAGCCGACCACGTCGATGCGCATCGGAGTGATGCACTCGTGATCAGCAAGTACGCGCCGCACAAGGCGGACGGCAGCGCGTTTGTGGACAGCCGTTTCTATTCGACGGTTAGCGTGGTTCGCACAATGGAGACGCTGCTGGGGCTTCCGCCGATGAATAACAACGATGCGTTCAGCTCGATGATCAGCACGTTGTTTACCGGGCCGGGAGACCAGGCGCCGTTTACAGCGGATTACAGGAATCGCGAGAACGGATTGATCTACGAGGCGAATCCGGTGACGGCGCCGGGGGCGAAGGAGTCGGCGAAGATGGACTTCACGCACGCGGACCGTGCCGATCCGGTGAAGCTGAACGTTATCCTATGGAAAGACGCTATGGGCGAGAAGCCTGTGCCCGCTATGTTGCTGGAGAAGCGTAAGCATCCTAAGAAGGATGATGATGACGATTGAGGGATGAGTCAGCGGTGATGCACAAGATACCGCAGATCCTTCGACTGCGTGGTTCAAATATGCCCGAACCACTTCGCTCAGGATGACACGTTTGTGGGTTGCCTTTGGATTTTGAGGCGCCACGGATGAAAGACAGGGACTCTTCGCTTCGCTCAGAATGACGGGTGTATGGCGCTCAGAAGGACGGGCCTGTTGTGGTCAAATTGGCGGCTGTGATGTTCAGAATGATGGGCATATTCGGCGGGGAGATATCGATTTTGGAAAGCATTGGGAGTTGGAGGAGTCAATGGAAGTTTCGCCGTTTCGTTTGAAGCCGTGGTTCAGCCCTCGGCCGTGGGGAAAGAAGAGTCTGGCGCCCTGGTACGAGGACACAGGCACGACCGAGCTGGTGGGTGAGGCCTGGCTGACAGGGCCGCAGTGCGTTGTGGAAGACGGCGAACTTGCAGGGAAGACGCTTGCCGAGGTTTCAGAGAAGATGGGCGGCGAGTTTCCGCTGCTGGTCAAGCTGCTGTTCCCGAATGAGAATCTTTCGGTCCAGGTGCATCCTGACGATGCGCAGGCACAGGCTGCTGGCGAGACTCGCGGCAAGACGGAGTGCTGGTACGTGCTGGAGGCGGAACCGGGTGCTTCGGTGATGCTTGGACTGAAGCCGGGCGTGGACGCGGAGATGTTAAAGGCCTCGGTTGCAGACAACACGATGGAGTCGCTGGTGGAGAAGGTTCCGGTGAGCGTGGGCGACATGCTCTTCGTCGACGCAGGGACGGTGCACGCCATCGGGCCCGGCGTGGTGCTGCTGGAGACGCAGCAGACGAGCGATGTTACCTATCGGCTGTACGACTACGGGCGACCGCGCGAGCTGCACCTGGAGCAGGGGCTGAAGGTGATCAGGCCGAAGACCCAGGCGGGCAAGGTTGCGCCGAAGGAGATGGCTGGCTTTACTCGGCTGATCGAGCAGAAGTACTTCATCGTCGATCGGTTTGAGCTGGGACGCGGAGTAGAACAAAGCCTGACGCTGGATGGTCCTGCATGCCTTGTAGGCCTGAGGGGCAAGGCATGGGTGGTTACGCCGGGCAGTGAGGTTGAACTGGAGCCGGGGAAGGCCGTGGTGGTTCCGGAAGGCACAGGGCAGGTGATTGTGGATGCCGAACTGGGAGCTACGTTTGTGCGGTGTGTGGCTCCGGCGAGTGTTGCGGTGTCGAACTAAGTTCAAGAGCAAATACAGGGATTCTTCGCTTCGCTCAGAATGACGAATCGAGGGATCCCTGTGAACTTTTAATTCTGGCTTCTGGCTGTCTAGCGCAGGAATACTGCCAGCTCTGACGCGGCGTTGCGAAGGTGCGGCAGGAAGCGGGTCTGCATCTCGAGCGTAGACAGGCGCGGGGCGCTTCCGCTCAGGTTCAGGGTCGCTACGGCTCGTCCGTTGGGCGAAAAGACGGGCACAGCGAGGGAGCGCAGGCCGACTTCGTACTCCTGATCGCAGAGAGCGTAGCCGTTGCGCCGAATGTTGCGCAGAAGCATTCGCAGCTTTTCGACCGAGGTGACGGTCCGGGTGGTGTGCGGAACGAGGTTGACACGCGCGAGGTAGGCCTCGATCTGCTCCTGCGGAAGGTAAGCGAGAAGAATGCGTCCCATGCTGGTGCAGTAGGCGGGGAGGCGGCTGCCGATGTGGAGATCGACGGCCATCACCCGGTTGACCGAGCTGCGTGCAACGTAGACGATGTCGTCGCCGTCGAGCGTGGCAACCGAGAAGGACTCGCGCAGTGCGGCAGACATGCGCTCGAGGATGGGCTGCGCGGCTGAGGAGAGCGTGCTCGATGCGGTATAGGTGTGCGATAGCGTCAGCATGCGTGGACGCAAGGAGTAGCGCGAACCGTCTTCGGCCCCAGCGAAGCCGAGCTTCGTGAGTGTATAGAGGCAGCGGCGGACAGCGGCGCGGGAAAGGCCCGTGCGCACGCTGAGCTGCGAGATGGTCATCTGGGGGTTCTGCTGGGTAAATGCCTGGATAACGATAAGACCTCGCGCGAGCGAGGTCATGAAGTTCGGATCTCCTGTGAACGCATCGAGGGAAGCTGCCGGCGTCTGCTTCTGTGCGGGTGGTGCGGACGGTGCGGTTGTCAGAGGAGGTTCGGTAGAAAGCGGACGGCGCGGCGTGGTACTCATGAGATCCCTTTCCGGCCCCGGCGGTTCGCGACGGACAGAGGGCGATAGCCGGACCACTCTTACGATAAACGCACATGGGCCTCTCTCGCAAGTCCCCCTTGTTGATGCGCAAGTGGTCTGCGTATGAGAAGATACAGCCGAGTCGTATTTCTTTTGGGTCAGCCGACCGTTACGTTCCATCCATAAAACCTTAGATAGCAAGAGGAGAGAGACGCATGTCCACGCCACCCAAGCACACATCCCTTACCGATCGTCCAGCCTGGAAGGCACTTCGCGCCCACGCGGAGCAGATTCGTGGAAGGCATCTGCGCGAGCTGTTTGCGGAGGATGCGTCTCGCGGTACAAGGCTGACGGCAGAGGCTGAGGGGATCTTTCTGGACTACTCGAAGAATCGCGTGACCGACGAGACGCTGAAGCTGCTGGCGCAGCTTGCCGAGGAATCGGGGCTGAAGTCGCGGACGGAGGCGATGTTTACCGGCGAGAAGATCAACATTACGGAGAACCGTGCGGTGCTGCATGTAGCGCTGCGCGCTCCGAAGAGCGAGAAGATCTTTGTCGATGGCGAGGATGTTGTACCTAGCGTCCACGAAGTTCTGGACAAGATGGCAGGGTTTGCCGACAAGGTTCGTTCGGGCGAGTGGAAGGGCTTTACGGGTAAGCGGATTAAGAATGTCGTGAACATCGGGATCGGTGGCTCGGATCTAGGTCCGGTGATGGCGTATGAGGCTTTGAAGCACTACTCGCAGCGAGACCTGACGTTCCGGTTTGTCTCGAACGTGGACGGTACGGACTTTGCTGAGGCGGTGCAGGACCTGAATGCGGACGAGACGTTGTTCTTGGTGGCATCGAAGACCTTCACGACGCTGGAGACGATGACGAACGCGCACACGGCGCGCGACTGGGCACTGAAGTCCCTGGGCGACGAGAAGGCGGTGGCGAAGCACTTCGTGGCGATCTCAACGAACGCGAAGGAGGTCGCGAAGTTCGGCATCGATACGGCGAATATGTTCGGCTTCTGGGACTGGGTCGGCGGACGCTACTCGATGGACTCGGCGATCGGACTTTCAACAATGATCGCGATCGGACCGAAGCACTTTCGCGAGATGCTGGACGGCTTCCATGCGATTGACGTGCACTTCCGCACGGCGCCGATCGAGAAGAATCTGCCGGCGCTGCTTGGGTTGCTGACGATCTGGTATACGGAGTTCTTCGACGCGCAGACGCAGGCGGTATTGCCGTACGAACAGTATCTGAAGCGCTTCCCGGCGTACCTGCAACAGCTTACGATGGAGTCGAACGGCAAGCATGTCACGCTGGACGGCAGCATGGTGGACTACCAGACGGGCCAGATCTACTGGGGCGAGCCGGGGACGAACGGCCAGCACTCGTTCTATCAGTTGATCCACCAGGGAACGCGATTGATCCCCTGCGACTTTATCGGCTTCTACAAGACGCTGAATCCGCTGGGACGGCACCATGACATGTTGATGGCCAATGTGTTCGCGCAGGCTGAGGCGCTGGCCTTTGGCAAGACAGCCGAGCAAGTCAAGGCTGAAGGAACGCCGGACTGGCTGGTTCCGCATCGTGTGTTCGAAGGCAATCGGCCGTCGAACACGATTCTGGCCGAGGTGCTGACGCCTGCGGTGCTGGGCAAGCTGGTCGCGCTCTATGAGCACGCAGTGTTTACGCAGGGCGTGGTGTGGAACATTGACTCCTTCGATCAGTGGGGCGTGGAACTGGGCAAGGTGCTGGCGACGAAGATCCTTGGCGAGCTGGAATCCAAGGAGCAGCCGAAGATGGACCACGACAGCTCAACGACGAACCTGATCGAGCGTTATCGCAAAAACAAGTAGAGTTCGCGAGCACCCTGGAAAAGGTCCCCTTTGGGACCTTTTTCCGTGCCTCGCGAAACTATTGCGAGATCGAACCCCTCACGTGGAGGGCGAGACGAAGAGGAGTTGGACGGGCTTCTCTGAGATATTCTCCCAAAGAATTGAACTCAGTACTCGGATGATGATCGCGTCACCCTTGCTGAGCAGATGCATTGCTCCGTTGAGAGTGAGACGAACCTGACCGGTGACGACAAAGACAAACTGTTCCCGATTGACGGGGTGCATGGCCCTTCCGCTTGCACCGCCAGGTCTTAGCGTGATCAGCAAAGGTTCCAGCCTGGTGGTGCTGTCAGAGCGCAGGCTTTCAATCTCTGCCTTCGACCAACCGCTCTCCATGCGGGGTCGATCCTTCGCTCGGATTACAAGAGTTGTCGACTCATCGCGGCGGTGAAAGAGTTCCGAGAGGGTGACGTGCAGACACGTGGCGATCTTCTCGAGTGACCCGATGGAGGGAGACGCAAGGCCGTTCTCGACCTGTGATATGAAGCTCGGAGAGAAGCCTGCCTGTGCAGCAAGGGTTCGCACCGAAAGACCAAGTCGTTCGCGCTGCTCGCGAAGCAGCTCGCCAATCGAATGTTCTGTAGTCACTGAGGCCATCACTGTTCCTTCCAGCCTATCGTGGTTC
>DASTSJ010000310.1:0-7261 GCA_035760765.1 Edaphobacter sp.
GCTTCTCCAGCGCCTTGCGCGCCTCCTGGCGGATGGTATTGCGATCCTCGAGGAAGTCGCACTCGGGGATCTCGGCCAGTGTATCGGCTACCGTGTGGGCGAGTTTGTTGACTTTGTCGCGGGAGATTCTCACAGCACCGCCTTGTACTTACGAGCGAGCTCGTTCTTTACCTTCTTGAACATCTCCGGGTAGCTTGCACCGGTTTTGCGCATGTCCTCCTGGAAGGCTTCGAGGATGACCCGGACCTCTTCGTTGATGCGATCCTCCAGCGAGAGTTCGTCAACCAGAGCGGCTGCGACGCGCTCCTCCACCAGAGCCACTTTGTCGGTCTGAATCATCTTCTGCGCGATGAGGTGTTTTACGGTCTGGCGCGCGAGATAACCTACGTAATCCTTAGAGAAGATCATGGGTTTAATGTTGAATATAACATGTGCATTTTCAGCAACGCACGGGTTTGACTATCTTCGGTGAGGGCAACGATCGCTGTTGATGCAGGTGTCCGGCAGACGCAGGCGCTTGACCGGATTTCCTTTGACGAGGTGTTCCTGGACGATCTCTTCCGCGTCGCCAGGGCGCACGCCGCCGTACCAGACCGCATCAGGGTAGACCACGACGACGGGGCCATGTTCGCACTGGTCAAGACATCCGGATTCGTTGGCGCGTACTTTGTGCTTCAGGCCCGCATCCTTAATGGCGTCCTTGAAGGCTGACTTCAACTTTTTGCTGCCCTGCGGCAGACAACTGGGGCGAGAGGCGCTGGAATCGCGCTCATTGGTACAGATGAAGATGTGGTGTTCAAACAGTGGCATCCTGTGTTGGATTCTCTCAGCGGGAGAAGGATGCACAGGCCACCCCGGCGAAACGATGTTCCAGCGGTCCGTCTTTTTGAGACAATAGCAGTTCGATGCATCCCGATAATCTCATCTCGCTCAAAGACGACATGGTGGCCTTCATTGCTGGCCACGGCATGCGCAGAATGAATGGCTATGTCTCCGATGACGTCCCCTCCGTGATCTTTGAGGAGGAGAATCCGGACAGTTGGAAGGACTTTGTGGAGTTGGCTAAGGCGTCCGGTGCTCCGTTCCTGACGATGAGTGAGGCAGTACTCGAGAAGGCCGACCTCGCTACGCTGATCGAAGAGATTCGCGATCAGATGTATCCCGATGATGAGTCGCCCGAGGTGGAGGACGCCGAGAAGCTGCTGCGCCACGTGGGCAAGATCGGATACCTGCAGCTTGGCTTCCCCTGCCAGGGTGTGATGTTCCTCTGCGAGGTGGCGACCGACTGGTACGACCGATTCCAGGACCTGATGGAGACCGTGGGAGACCTCGGCAGCATCGTCGTGGACGATCGCGACAACGAGGAGTAAACGGAGCAGGTACGCGTTGGCCACCGGGCAGATTGCCACAGTACGAGAGTGGGTGAGGAACTCGGCCGATGAGAACCTCATTCGGCAGGTCATGTCGTGGACCGGATGTCCGCATGGAATCGCGCAGGTGCTTGTTTCGCGCGGACTGGTGGAAGAACATGCCGTCAGGGCATTTCTCTTACCCTCGCTTGGAGATCTGATCGACCCGATGCAGATGCACGGGATGGAGAAGGCAGTCGCTCGAATCCGTCAGGCGATTGAGCGATGCGAGCCCATCCTCATCTATGGGGACTATGACGTCGACGGCACGACTGCCACTGTTCTGCTGAAGACTGCGATCGAGCGCAGTGCCCCGAGAGAGACTCCGGCAAAAGTGCAGTATCACGTCCCGCATCGCATTCGCGAAGGCTACGGGATGCGCACAAACGTGCTGGCCGATGCTGCGGGTGAAGGAATTCGCCTGGTTATCAGCGTCGATACGGGTATCCGTGCCTTTGCTGCAGCCGTTGAGGCGAAGGCTCTTGGGCTCGACCTGATCGTGACGGATCATCATCTTCCCGACGACGCACAGGGAGTTCCTGATGCGCTCGCTGTAGTCAATCCCGCACAGACGGCGTGTGGCTATCCCTTCAAATCGCTATGCGGAGCGGCGGTAGCCTTCAAGCTGGCGCATGCCATTCTGCGGGAAGGCTGCACGAGCGATGCCGAACGAAAGCGACTGGAAGAGACGCTGGTGCCTTCGTTTCTGAAGCTGGTGGCGATTGCAACCATTGCCGATGCGGTTCCACTCGAAGGCGAGAATCGTGTCCTGGCGGCTGTGGGCCTGCGGGAGCTGCGTAACCCCGTCCAGCCGGGGCTTCGGGCCCTGATGGAGGTCGCACAGATTCCGCTGGACCGGCCTCCGAGCGCGTTTGAGGTGGCCTTCCGGATCGCGCCGCGCATTAACGCCGCGGGCCGCATGGACGTTGCGAGTGACGTGGTGGAGCTATTCCTGACGCGCGATCCTATGCGAGCACGTGAGCTGGCAGACAAGCTGAATCATCTGAATGAAGAGCGCAAGAGCACAGAGGCACAGGCACTTGATGCGATTCAGAAGCGCCTGGAAGCCCTGCGAAACGAGGATGGAGGCTTCCCCGCTGTTTGCTTCGTCATGGACGACCCGCAATGGCATCGCGGAGTTTTAGGCATCCTGGCATCTAGAATTGTCGATCGTACCAGCCGTCCGGCGCTGGTCCTGACCCACGAAGATGGCGAGGCCCATGGATCAGGTAGATCCATTCCCGGGTACCATCTTCTGGACGCGATCACGGCAGTGCACGAGGAAGACGGCGCGCTGTTCACACGATTCGGAGGCCATGCTCATGCGGTGGGCTTCTCGTTGCCGTCTGCTCACGTTCCGCTGTTGCGCGAGCGGCTGGAGCGACATAGTGCGGCGGCTCTCGATCACCAGCTGCTGGTTCCGGCACTGGACTATGACGCCGAGGTAGATCTGGCAGAGGTCAGCATGCAGATGCATGAGTGGCTGGAGCGATGCGGCCCCTTCGGCATGGGAAATCGCGAACCGGTCTTTGTGAGCCGTGGCGTGGGGCTGGGAGCGGATGTACGCATTATCAAGGATCGGCATGTGTGCCTGGAGCTTTTGGGCGGGGCGAAGCGATTCAGCACGCTCGGATGGAGCCGGACGTCAACGGACTGGCCGGCCCTCTGCCGGCAGTTCGAACTGCGCGCCGGAAGCGTTGTTGATGTCGCCTATCGCATACGGGCGCGAAACGACGCGTGGCATACGGGCATAGAACTTGAACTCGTCGACCTGCGTCGATCCCTAATGTAGTCTTCGCGACTTTGATCCAAAAACTGCGGTGCAGGTCATGGTTCCGCGACAGAACTAATTTCGACGCATCGTCTTAGCCGCAAGGGCGTCTTATATACTGGCCTCTCGGCATGCCGACCATTGAGACAAGACGGCTTAACCCCTACGCGCTGGCGGGAATCATCCTCGGACTGGTGGCGCTTGCAGTCTTTGGAATCCGATTTGTAACCCGCGATGTCGTCGAGGTTCGCGCGGCGCCGGTAACACATCAGAACCTGGTCAGCACGGTTCCTACCAATGGACGCGTCGAACCAATGGAGCCCTTTCAGGCTCATGCTCAGGTTCCGGGCGTAGTGGAGAAGATTTACGTCCACGTTGGCGACAAGGTGAAGAAAGGCGATCTGCTGTTAAGGATGCAGGACGCAGATGCGGTCTCCCGTCTGGCCACGGCAAAGGCGAGCCTGAGCAGTGCCGAAGCATCGCTGCACGATCTTCAGCAGGGTGGAACTCAGGAAGAGCGTCTCTCGATGGAGGCCGACTTGGCACGCGCCCAGCAGCAGAAAGATCAGGCGCAAAGGAGCCTGGCTGCCCTGAAGCAGTTGCAGCAGAAGGGAGCGGCGTCCACCAGTGAGGTGACAGCAGCTGAACAGCGTCTTCAAACCGCAACCACGACCCTTCAAAATCTGCAGCAACGGCAGACAAACCGCTACAGCACAACTGATAAGAGCAAGGTACAGGCACAGGTGAATGATGCCCGCGCTGCTGTATCCGCCGCGCAGAGCACTTACAGCAATGCAAATATCCGAACCCCGATCGACGGCACGGTCTACTCGATCCCCATAACGGACTACGACTTTGTCAACGCTGGTGAGCCCCTGATGGATGTTGCCGATCTGAAGCGCATCCAGGTGCGGGCCTATTTTGACGAGCCTGAGATCGGAAAGCTGGCGGTTGGTCAGGCCGTCAAGATTCTATGGGATGCCAAGCCAAACCAGGTATGGCATGGCCATATCAGCCGTGCACCGTCTACGGTCATCACCTATGGCACGCGAAACGTCGGTGAGTGCCTGATCACGGTTGACGACGCCCAGGAAGATCTGCTGCCAAATACCAACGTCACGGTCACAGTCACGGTCTCCCAGCGCTTCAATGTGTTGAGTGTGCCCCGAGAAGCCCTGCACACCGAAGGCGCCAGCGATTACGTTTACAGAATCGTTCAAGGCAAGCTGGTCCGGACACCCGTCCAGGTGGGAGTCCTCAACCTCACTCGCGTCGAGATTTTGGGTGGCCTCTCAGAGAAAGATGTTGTGGCCCTGAATGCCACCAGCAATCGAGATCTGTCGAACGGTCTGTCCGTAAAGATCGTCGAATAGCTTATGGCTCTTCCTCCGCTATCGCGCCACACGCGCCTGTTGCTTCTGCTGGTCACCGGGCTTGCCCTGGTTCCCTGCTCGGCGTGGGCCGATACAGCCGCTGCGGACTCTGCGTTGAAGGCTGGACGCGTGGAAGAGGCTGCAGCCATGTTGAAGCAGATATTGAAGCAGGAGCCGCATAATGCCTACGCGCATCAACTTCTGTGCCGGGTCTATTATGCGCAGGACAAGGCCGATGCCGCGGTGACTGAATGCGAGCGCTCGGTCAATGATGATTCCACCAGAAGCGACTCCGAGGTATGGCTGGGACGCGCCTACGGCCTGAAGGCATCACAGATCAACATGCTGAGCGCCTTTGTAGTGGCCCGCAAAGTGGCAGCCGCCTTTGAGCGTGCAGTCCAGCTTGATCCGACGAACGTGCAGGCGATGAGCGATCTTGGGCAGTTCTATGTGGCGGCCCCGGCTATCGTCGGAGGCGGGCTGGACAAGGCGGAGGCACTCGCTCCCAGGTTGACGGCGCTGTCCCCGGCAAAGGGCCACCGCCTTCTAGGCCAGATTGCGCAGAAAAAAGGTAATGCTGCGGGTGCGGAAAAGGAGTTCAAAGAAGCTGTCGCTGCGGGGAAGGCGTCGAACGAATGGGTTGATCTGGCCCAGTTCTATCAGCAGCAGGGGCAGGCCGATAAAGCCGTGGCTGCGCTTGAGGCCAGCGTCCAGGCCAATCACTCCAGAAATAACTCGCTGGTGGATGCCGCCAGTATCCTGACGGATCTTCAACGCCGGCCCGACCTCGCGGAGAAGGCGTTGCGCGATTACCTCGCATCTCCAGAAAAAACCGACGATGCACCGGCCTTCAAGGTACATCTGCAGCTGGGGGATATTCTTAAGAAGCGCGGCGATACGGCGGGAGCCCAGCGCGAGTATGCTGCTGCCTTCCAACTGGCTCCGCACTTCGCCCCGGCTCGCAAAGCAGCGGAGGGCCAGTGAAGGCAGACGATACGATGATTTATATGCAAATGGCTGGAGCACTCCTGGACGCATGACTCTTCTACGACGTCTTCTGATGACCGCGGCATGCGCCACACTGGTATCGACGCCGGCCATCGGCCAAATTGCCTTCACCACTGCGATCGATCTGGCTTTGAAGAACAGCCCGAAGGTCAAGGCCGCACAGGCCGAGGTCGATAAGGCCCAGGCGGTTCTATCCGAGACAAAGGATGTCTACATACCTACTTTCAGCGTGGGATCGGGGCTGGGTTATACCTACGGCTTCCCCTTTGGAGCCCCATCACTGTTCAACGTCAGCGTCCAGTCGCTACTCTACGATCAATCCCAGCGCAACTACATCCGAGCCGCTCGCGAAGGTCTGGAGGCGGCGAATCACAATCTGAACGATGTGCGCCAACAGATTATGGAGGACACGGCCACGACCTATCTGGCGCTCGACGCTGACCTCGAGCGTATGCAGGCCGCAGAAGAAGAATCCGGATTCGCTGCAAACCTAGCGAAGATCGTCGAAGAGCGTCTGGCGGCAGGCCAGGATACGCAGATTGAATTGACGCGCGCCAAATTGACGGGGGCAAATCTCGATCTACGGCGCATCCAGTTAGAGGACGATGCAGACGACCAGCGGAATCACTTGTCTCACCTGACCGGACTGCCAGCCGACGGGCTCAGAACCGATCACGCCAGCATCCCAGCTATCCCTGCGATCGACAGTACTGCCGTAAAAGATTCGGGCCTTCCGGAGTCCATCAAGGGAGCTTACTCGACGGCACAGTCCAAGCTGCAATCAGCGTTCGGCGACTCCCGCAAGATGTACCGTCCTCAAATCGGTCTGGGAGTGCAGTACAGCCGACTGGCAAGCTTTAACAACTACCAGGACTACTATCAGCCTGGCAGTTTTAACAACTACAACAACCTGCAGGTCGGGCTGCAGTTCACTCTGCCGCTTCTGGATTACACAAAGCGCGCCAAGGCTCGCGAGTCGCTTGCTGAAGCCCGGAGAAGCTTGCGTGAGGCTGATCAGGCCCGCGACCAGTTCCTGGAGGGCCGGTACAAGACCAGCCATGCCATCCGCGAACTGCAGGCACGGACCGAGGTCGCCTCTCTGCAGCGCGAACTTGCCGTCAACCAGATGGATGTGGTGCAGATCCAGCTGCGCGAGAGCGCCAGCGGCGCGCAGCCGGTCACCCCCAAAGATGCGGAGAACGCAAAGATTCAGGAGCGAGCCCGCTACCTTGACCTGCTGGATACGGACCTCCAACTGCATCAGATGCAGATCAATCTGATGCGTTCGACCGGAAGACTGGAGGGCTGGCTGAAGTCGCTCTCGCAGTCGCCGCCGGACGCATCTAACCCGAGATGAACTGGAAGGCGATTCTTGGCATCGTTATCGTACTTTTACTGGTTGTGACCGCTGCGGGGAGGATCCGGGACTCCCGAATCGACTCGGACTTTCCATCGCTGCAGGCTAAATCTTCAGCGGCCGAGGTTCGCCGTATCATGGGGAATCCGAAGGAGATCCAGCGTCCGTGCGATGCCTATGGCACCTCCGTCAGCCCGGATTGCGACCACGTTTTCGTCTATCGATCGATCCTCTACCCGCTCCGAAGTAAGTACTGGCTGGTTTTCTTCAATAAAAACAATCAGGTAACCGCGACTTCGAGCAAGCAGTAATCAGCGAGGGAACCCTTCCATTCGCGTTCCCA
>DASTSJ010000311.1:0-9394 GCA_035760765.1 Edaphobacter sp.
CAATCCGGAACTCGGCATCCCACGCACGCTTAATACGAACGGCCTTCTGGATCGCATTAACTACCAGATGGACGGCATGGTGAATACGCAGAGCGATCGTATCGGCCTGCGCCTTTTCCCGATTGGCAATATCTTCATCAAGGAAGTCCAGACCGTCTCCAACAGCTTTGCACCTGAGTTCGGCTGGACCTCTGGCAACGTCTATAACGTCATCTCGAACAGCGGCACGAACAACTACCATGGTCTATTCCAGTGGCTGCGGCGCTGGCAGGACGCAACTGCGTACCCATTCTTCGCCAACAAGTCCAAACCTAAGCCAAATTTGGAACTGGAAGACTACTCGGCAAACATGGGTGGGCCCGCTATCAAGAACAAGCTCTTCTTCTTCGGAGCCTATGAGCACGTTGTGCGTGGTCAGCCTGCACCGGTCACCATTACAGCCGCCAACGCACAGGCTCTGGGACTGTCGGCCGAGCAGGTTGCTGCCGCTCCCGGCCTGCTTCATGGAACTTTTGTGCTGGGCCGTGGCGACTGGACCATCAACAGCAAGAACTCACTCTTCATTCGCTACAACTACTTCAAGAACGACTTCCCATATAACACCCAGGTTGGAGGCCTGAACGCCCGCAGCACCGGCGTCGACTTCCTCGACCGCGCCCATGTAATCGGCTTGCAGCTGACCTCAACCATCAATGATCATCTGCTGAACGAGCTTCGCTTCTCCTGGCCATTCCGCAACAACTCTCACTTCGCCGGGCCTCAGGGAGGGAAGGATCCGGCGATCGTGATTACAGGAGTGGCTAACATTGGCGCCTCTTATAGTGGAGGAGACCAGTACACGGACAAGGTCCCAAGCGGCAGCGACAATATCACCTATATTCGCGGGGCGCATACCTTCAAGACTGGTTTCAGCCTTGCACAACTGATCAATCGCCAACGATTCACCAGCTTCAACCGCTACACGTTCAGCTCTCTCAATAGCTATCTCGCAGCAGCCAACGGAACGAACCCGTATGGCTATACCCAGTTCGATAGCCAGCAGGACCCCAACGGAATTGGCTATGCATCACTCTTCTTCGGCGCCTACGCTCAAGACACCTGGCGCGTGACTCCGAGGCTGACGGTGATCTACGGCCTTCGCTACGATCGCTTTAAAGGCCCGCAGGCAAACCCGAACGCTCCGTTCGTGAATTCGCGGCACTTCAATACCCCAAACACAAACTTCGCTCCCAGGCTCGGATTCTCATATCAACTGGACGACCGCACCAGCTTCAAAGCTTCGGCCGGCATGTTCTACCAGTCCACACCGACGAATCTCTGGTTCAACGCGCTCGGTCTGGACGGTTCGAATCGCACCAACACCTTCAGCATCACCCAGCCCGCTGGAGCAACCTCCGGGGTTCTCGCGTTCCCCAACATTCCCAGCAAAGGGACGACGGCTCCGCAGAATGTAACCACCGTATCCCCAAACTTCAAGAACGAATACACGTGGAATGCGACGATGCAGATGTCGCATGAGTTCAGCCGCTACGACACCTTCACGCTGGGCTACATCATGACCAACGGTCGCAACCTGATGTACCAGCACAACATTAATCCGATCTTCAGCGCGTCGAACGTCACCGGCTACCTCGCCGACGGTAGACCGATCCTTGGTCCGGCGCGTCTCGACTCCCGTTTCAACCAGATCAACCAGGTTGAGTCCGGAGCAAACACCAGCTTCAATGCTCTGCTTGTGAGCTATGTACGCAGTCTGTCTCACGGTATCCAGATCAACGCGAACTACACCTGGTCGCATACGATCTCGGATGCTCCCGAGGTGGACACCTTCGAGCAGAACGCAAGCATTCAAGATACGACCAACCTGAAGCGCGATCGCGGCAACAGCATCGTCAATCATCCGAATGCCTTCAATCTGACCGCGGTGATGCAACCCGAGTTCAGTCTGAGCAAGGGCTTCTGGAATACGCTTGCGAACGGTAACATGGTCGCGCTGCTGGCTAACCTCAGCTCCGGAGATCAGCAGAACATCATCACCAACGTAACTCTCAATGGAGATTCGTCGGTTGCAAGCGTGACCCGCCCGCTGTTTGTGGGGAGGAACTCGCTGCGCTCGCCGAGTGTCTATCAAGTCGACGGACGCTATACCCGGAACTTCCCGAAGCTGTTCGAGCGTATCTCGCCCTCGTTCCTGCTGGAAGCGAACAACATCTTCAACCACACCAACGTGACCAGCCTATCGCCGACGCAATCGGTCGTCAGAACAGCAAACGACCCTCGCGGCCCGATCGGCACTCCCATCGGACCTACGACGCTCGTTCGCGGCTCTGTCCTTGAGGCCCGTATCGTTCAGTTCGGTATTGCAGCCCGCTGGTAGTCAATCCGGGTGGCGCAGATCAGATAATGATTTGCGTCACCTTTTTTTATGTCCTGAACCTGAAGCCCTGAAGGAACCCTGATGGAAAACCCCGGCCCGAAGGCGAAGTTCCCGGCCCCTGTCTATCGCGATACGATCCTGGCGCCGGTCTTCGCGGATGCGAAGCGATACTTCCTCGATGCTCTGCTCGAGATCGACTACGCTCACACCCTCATGCTCGCGCGGCAGGGCATCATGCCCATGGCGGAGGCCGCTGCATGCGTTAGGACACTCGACGGGCTCGATCGGGACGAGATCCGTTCTGCAAAATACGACGGCAGCTTCGAAGACCTGTTCTTCTTCCTCGAAAAAAAAGTCGCGGCAATCTGCGGCGAAGAGGTCGCGGGCAAGATGCACACGGCGCGCAGCCGCAACGATATCGATCTGACGATGTACCGCATGGTGCTTCGCAGAAAGCTTCTGAATATCTTCGAAGCGATGCTGAATTTAAGACAATCGCTGGTTGAGTTGGCATGGATGCACCGCGAAGCGCTGATGCCGGCGTACACTCACAATCAGCCTGCGCAGCCAACGACGCTCGGCCATTATCTGATGGCTTATATCGAAATCCTTGAACGTGACGCCGAGCGCATTCGCGAAAGTTACACGCGCGTCAACCGTAATCCCCTGGGTGCATGCGCCATCACGACAACCGGCTTCCGCATCGACCGTAGCTTCACGATGAAGCTGCTGGGATTTGACGGTCTGCAGATAAACTCCTATGGGGCCATCGCCGCAGTCGATTACGTGGCAGAGTGCTGCGGCGTTCTGGCGACTTCCATGCTCAGCCTGGGGCGCTTTACCCAGGACCTGCTGCTGTGGAGCACAGTCGAGTTCGGATATCTTCGCTTGAGCGATGCCTTTGTACAGATCTCAAGCATCATGCCGCAGAAGCGCAATCCTGTACCGCTGGAACATGTGCGCGTGCTGGCGAGTCGCGCACTCTTTGAGGCGCAGAGTGTCGTTGGCACCCTGCACAATACGCCATTTGCCGATATGAACGATGCGGAAGACGATCTGCAGCCGCTGGTCTACACGGCCTTCGAGGATGCAGAACGCAGTATTCGCCTGCTGAATGGCGTGATGAAAGATGCGGAGTTCAACACGGAGACAATGGCGAATGCGGCTGACGGAAACTTCCTCCCGGTCACCGAGCTTGCGGATACATTGGTTCGGGAGACGGGCATGAGCTTCCACAGCGCTCACGGCATCGTCAGCCGCGCGGTCCGCGAGCTTGACCGGCGATATGATCCCGATGCCATGACGGCTATCGTGGAGCGCGAGCTGCAAGGCAAGTACCTCATATCACGCGATGTCATTCGAGGCGCTCTGAGTGCAAAGAACTTTGTGGCGGTGAGGAAGATTCCGGGTGGTCCCGCCATAGAGAGCCTGGAGCCGGAGATCGTACGCGCCCGCAGTGCTGCCGTATCGGACCAGAGATGGCTCGAGCAAAGAGAGCATATGCTGGCAGAAGCACACCAGATCGTTAGGAACGAGTGCAATCATCTGATGGGACAGGTGGATGGATATTAACCGTGCAGGAACCGGTGTAGCGACCGAGAAGAGCCCCCCAGAACTGGAGCGTGGACTCTCAACATCGTCCGCACTCGGACTGAACGTGATCGGTATGGTCGGGGTCGGTCCCTTCGTGACTCTTCCCCTGATCGTCGCCGCCATGGGCGGACCGCAGGCGATGCTCGGATGGATTCTTGGCGCTGCACTCTCGTTCTGCGATGGAATGGTGTGGAGTGAGTTGGGCACGACTTATCCCGAGGCCGGAGGGTCCTACGCCTACCTGAAGCATCTGTATGGTGAACGCAAACTGGGCCGCGTCTTCTCTTTTCTCTATGCCTGGCAGATCCTCTTCAGTTCACCTCTGTCGATCGCGTCCGGTTGCATTGGTTTCTCGCAATACATCAGCTTCTTTGTGCCGGGTTCTATCAGGCCCCTCGTCTCGACTCGAGTACTAGGTGTTCCGCTTGTCCTCAGCGGACAAACGCTGATCGCCATGGGTGCATGTCTGCTTGCGCTAATGGTTCTTTATCGCAGCATCGTCTCCATCGATAAGATCGTCCGCTGGCTCGGCATCGCGGTCGTGCTTACGCTTGTCTTCATCATCTTTGCCGGGTTTACGCACTTCGATTGGAAGATTGCCTTTGACTTTCCCGCGGGGGCGTTTCAGCTCAATCAATCCTTCTTTATCGGTCTGGGTGCCGGACTGCTGGTCGCAGCGTATGACTACGGCGGCTACTACAGCGCCTGCTTCCTCGGCGCGGAGGTCCGCGATCCGCAGCGTACTATTCCCCGCGCGGTACTAGGATCGGTCGCTATCGTAGGTACGCTCTATCTGCTGATGAACATCAGCGTGCTTGGCGTTCTGCCCTGGCGCGACATGATGCACGAGAACGGAAGCCATGCGCGCATGTTTACCATGGCGGTCTTCATGGAAAAGCTCTATGGGCATACTGCAGCGGGTGTCATCGTCATATTGATCGCCGTGGCTGCTCTCTGCTCCGTCTTTGCATTGCTGCTGGGCCAGTCGCGAATTCCCTTTGCCGCAGCACGCGACGGCAACTTCCCTTCGTGGTTCGGAGCGATTCACCCCAGACTGAGAATGCCGCACCATGCTCTACTGACGCTCGGCGCGATGACGATGATCTGCTGCATCTTCCGACTGCAGGAGGTCATCACCGCGCTGGTAGTCATTCGCATCCTGTTTCAGTTTCTTCTCCAGGGACTGGCAGTGCTTCTGCCAAAGCATCAACGGGAGCGCAAGGTGCGCGGATTCCGCATGCCGCTCTATCCGCTGCCCGCTCTGCTGGCAATCGCCGGGTTCACGTTCATTCTGTTTTCCCGCCCTAATTTTTCGCGTGAGATTCGCACGGCGGGGATGATCCTGCTGGCAGGTCTGGTGGTCTACAGCACTCGTGTTGTGCTGAGCCGCCGGCATGCCAATCAGTAGTTTTGAGCAGAGCTACTTCAGAAGTTTGCGGTAATCCTCTCGTGTAGGCGTGAAGACATCCAGGACCTCTGACGGTTCGAGCGCGGAGGCCTGGTGTTCTACGCCTCCATCGACGATGAAGCTATCTCCCGCGTGAGCATCGAAGACCTTGCCTCCAACATCGACGCGGATTGCGCCGCTGACCACGTAGACAAGCTGGTGGTGCGGATGACTGTGACGCGCACCGACCCAGTCCGCATCGAAGAAGTGTCGGATAAGCATGAGCTGATCGGTGTTCGCCAGAACCTGACGGCGCATGCCGGGTTCTGGAGTAAAGGTCTTTGGTTCTTCGTTGCGAACGAGGCTCATGCTGCTCTCCTGCTGTCAGTGTACTAAGTGCTCCCGCTGAAAACACGAAGCGGTGAGCCATGTTATGACTCACCGCTTCGCCCGGTACTAGAGCGTCTACTGTTTTGCTGCGTGAGAATAGTCCACCCGTACGGAGAGAATCTCGTACGGATGAATATGCGCGGTGACCTTGTCGCCGGAGACCGTGAGGGCTGAGCCGGTGGGCTTCTCCATCAGGTTGGTCTCTGTCGCTCCCGTAGCTCCGGCGGGAACCGTAAAGGTGACGTCGCCCTGCTTGCCCGCCCACTCGAAGACACGGAAGATGAGTGCGTTGTCATCCTCGGACTTCTTGAGCGCCGTTAGCACAACGTTCTCTGGAGTAACCGAAGCATAAGAGTGCTCGAGCGGCAGCGCTCCCTGATGCGAGGTAACCTGCTGGGCGCGTAATTGGT
This sequence comes from Edaphobacter sp., assembly GCA_035760765.1. GTDB lineage: Bacteria > Acidobacteriota > Terriglobia > Terriglobales > Acidobacteriaceae > Edaphobacter. The sequence continues at coordinate 6,158 of DASTSJ010000311.1, forward strand.
AGTTGTACTCGTAGCCGCGGCGCTCGGTCATAGCCTGCTTCCAGCTTCCCGCGTGCGGATAAAGAGCGTAGCTGAAGTGCTGATGACCACGATCTGCATCGGGATCAGGCGAGGTGGGCGAACGCAGCAGCGTCAGCCGAAGCGTGTTGCCAACGGCGTCATAGCCATACTTCGCTTCATTCAGCAGGCTGAAGCCATGGTTGCCGTCCCCCAGGTCGGCCCAGCGCAGCGCTGGAACCTCGAAGCGCGCCTGCTCCCAAGAGTTGTTGCGTGTCGTGGGCCGCTCGATCGTGCCGTAGGGAATTTCATAGGTCGCCATCGGGCCAGATGCAGCCAGCGGAAAGGCGGCCTTCAGCAGAACATGCGTCTCGTGCCAGTCGATGTCATTGATCACATCGACAGTGTCGCTGTTGGCGTAGAGCTGAATGTCCTGCACGAACTTCGACTTCTGCCAAGTGCGGCTCACGCGAATGACGGCGCGCATCGGTCCCTGTTCGACCATCTTGACCGAATCCACTTCGCTGATCGGCGTCATGTGGTCGAGCGTGCCAGGATCGATATTCCAGGCATCGTACTGCTTCGGCAGGTCGGCGAAGGTCTGCAATTGATTGCCACAGGCTCCCTTGGCGATGGACTCAAAGTTTGTTTTCTTGTCGAAGAGACTGGTGATGCATCCCGTCTTCGGATCGACCTCAACCCGCAGAAGGGAGTTCTCCATCGTTGTACCGGAAGCCTTCACGTCGGTCTTGAAGGGCTTGTCACCGGCGACAGCGTGCAGCACCTTGTAGCCGAGCGAAGGAACATCGTCGGCCTCAACCAGCAGCTTGTAGGCACCTGTCTTCGCGTCGCTCGAAAGTACCTTGGTGGGCATTACATTGTTGTGCTCATCCAGGATAGAGATGCCGTTGCTCGATGCCTCTGGAAGCTGCACGTCCACCGTGGTCAAGCCGGTGTGGCTCCAGGCCAGAGGATTGAACACCAGTACCGGAACATCCCCGGCAGCTTTGGTATTGATGTTCTCGGCCAGGGTGTGAAGCGACTTTGAGGAGATTTCGTTCGTCTCAAGCCGAACCTGATCGAACTCCGCCTGCGCTTCTTTGTAGATGACGGCAATGCCGGACCCTGCCGCCAGATCATGGAAGCCATTGAACGTGATCTTCTTCCATGCGTCGGTCAGCTGATCGTTCGGATAGGCATTGCCATTCAGCCATGCCAGCGATGCATACTTCTCAGCATTCAGCGTCTGCTCTTCGCTCTCGCGCATGTTGCGCTTGTGCTGTGCCTGGGTAGTAAAGACCCCGCGGTGGTACTCGAGGTACATCTCATCCTTCCATGTCGGAATGCTGATCTTGCCTGCCTCCGCCTCCGGATACTTGTAACCCTTGGCGATGGAGTTGTAGTCCCAGGTCTGCGACTCAGGAGCAATCTTGGTCTCGACGTTACTGAAGTAGCTCTGGGCCGTGCCAAACTGCATCTTCGGGACGATCATGTTGTCGTTCGCCCAGTGATTGCCCTCGTCGAGCATGGCGCGCGTAGGACCGCCGCCGTGGTCGCCCACGCCGTAGAGGTCCATCATCTCCTCCATACCAGGAGCACGCTTGCGAGCGGTCGCCAGATCAGCAGAGAGGCGAACCGGGTTCAGGCTTCGGTTCGCATAGTCGTGCGGGAAGTAGGTCAGGACCTTGCTGCCATCCGGCGACTCCCACCAGAAGAGCTTGAACGGAAGCTGGTTGGTATCGTTCCAAGTCATCTTCTGGGTCACAAAGTAGTCGACACCCGAGCGCTTATAGATCTGCGGAAGCTGCCAGTTATAACCAAAAGAATCTGGATTCCAGCCGATGCGAACGTCGACACCGTACTCCTTCTGGAACCAGCGCTTGCCGATCAGCAATGAGCGCACCTGCGACTCCCCATCGGGCATATTCAGGTCGGGCTCGACCCACATGCCACCGACGACCTCCCAACGACCTTCCTTGATGCGCTTCTTGATCTCGTTATTGATGGCCGGATATTTGGTAGCCATCCAGTCGTTGTAGGCAGCAGCGGACTGCGTGTAGGTGTAGTCCGGATATTCGTTCATCAACTGCAGCGCAGTCGAGAAGGTTCGTTTGACCACATCGACTGTCTCAGACGCGGGCCAGAGCCACGCAGCATCAATGTGCGAGTTGCCTGTCAGATGAAGCGTCGCCTGCTGCAGCGTCGGCTTCAGCGCCTCAAGCTGCTGCGTTGCAGACTTGAGCGAGGCATCGAACTTGGGCTGGTTGTTCGCGTCCAGCGCGGACAGATCGACTGTTCCGATCGCTTTCTCCAGCGTAGCCATATCCTGCTTTGGCTGCTTCGAAAGCGAAGGCAGCAGAACCGCTGTCGACAGAAACTCCATCCGCAGGTCTGAGGGATTCGGACGGCTCTTCTCGAAATCGATGCGCGTCGAGACAGCAGAGAAGTTCTTCGTATCTACAGTCTGGAGCAGCTTGACGGCTACCAGTACCTTGTCGCCTGGCTTGGCCTGATCAAAGAGAACGATGGGCTCCATATCCTCGCCCAGAGCCACGCGGCGGCCATTGAAGTAGACGATCTCGGGAACTGGTCCATTTGCATTGGCGCGGAACTGGAACCAGATGCGCGCGCCTGTAAGGTCATATCCATTCAGCGTCTTCGGCACTTCAATCAGCCGTCGGTACCAGACTGCCTCCGTAGGAGCCTTGCTATGCGACTTTGCCACCGGCCAAGACGAATCGTTCAGTGCAGGATCCTCGCCATGCGGCAGGTCGCCCACATGGTAGTGCCAGTCATCGACCGGAAGATTTTCAAAGGAAGCCAGACGCTCGATGGTCTTCTGCGACTGCGCCGGCAGCGAATGAAGAATCTCGTCCATCTCCTTTTTCGACTGTGCATGGACCACCGGGCAGGCAAACAGGATCGCGGCAAAGAGTGTCTTCGCAATATTTCGCAGCGCAGGAAGGCGAGCAGGATCGATCAACGTATGCAACTCCTAAAGGGACGTTCGGCGTCGATTTCGACGGGGTTAGCGGTAAAGCTGAACAGTTGGGAGTCTAACGCACTTTCGCCCTCCCATGTGGGAGGGCGAGGTTAATACATTGCGCGACAAACGTGACTATTGCTTGAGCACGGATTCCATGAAGGTCAGCGCGCGCGGATCGCCCGATTGCCCCAGCCAGAAGAAGGCCTCTTTGCGCACCACTGGATCCTTATTGGTCTGCGCCACGTGGATCAGCT
>DASTSJ010000312.1:0-8325 GCA_035760765.1 Edaphobacter sp.
TCGATGGTGCGCGAGAGAGAGGTCATAGGCGTGTCATGAATCGTGTTCTCAAACGGGTTGGAGATCTCGCGGCTCATCAGATCGGCTGCGATGAAGGTGAAGCTGATCAACACGCTCGCGATCGGGGTCATCAGCCCAAGATCCTCGACCAGGCCCAGGGGTAGAAGCCAGCAGAAGGCATTGACCAGAACACGTGGCAGATAGTCGAACTGGCGCGGCAGCGGTGTATTCTTGATGCGCTCGCACGCTCCCTGGATATTGGTCAGCACCGTCAGGTTGTCGTTTATGGCGGTCCATCGGAAGCTGTCGAGCATGCCCTCGTTGCGCGCCTGTCGCAGAAGGCTTCCCATGCGCAGCACAAGACCTGCGGGCAGATTCTTGTAGACGCTTAGCTCACGAGCAGCCTGCTCACCGAGAAACGTTCTAACTTCCGGCAGCGCCGTCTGCTTTCGCAGATGGCAGCGCAGAGCATGTGTGAAGGTGATGTGATGCAGCACAAGCGTGTTTCTCAACGGCACACGGTGCCGATCCTCGGTCTCGTCGTCCAGCATGGTGAGGAACTGCACAGCGAGGGCACGTGATGTATTCACCAGTTGGCCCCACAGCTGACGTGCCTCCCACCAGCGGCCGTAGGCGGCATTGGTGCGAAAGGCGAGGAAGATGGTCAATGCCGATGCAAGTGGCGCGATAGGCAGACCATTCAACGAGATCCACTTGTGATGGAAGATCGAATAGGCTGCTGCAACCGTGCAGTCGAAGATCAGCAGAACAAGCAATCGCTTCCACGCCTGGGGCCATATTCTTTTTAGGGGTAGCCGGTCTCGAACAATCATTTCGCGTTGTTTTCCTTCATGCGGATTAGATCGCGTCACCGCTACTCGCGCACGCTATCTTGCAGATAGTCTTTGGGTATTCCCGACAGATTGTCCTTGACCTATCTTTCGGACATCGTCCTGCATTCTTTCGTTATTCCGCGTCTAATAGAACGCGTGAACACCTTTTACAGGCGTTTTGTACGGATGCGGGCCGCTGATGGCGGTCAGGGTCTCATCCTTCTTATCGCTGCTTCTCTCGTCTGCATTCTGGTTCTGCTGGAGTGGTACTTCGACTTCGACTTCTCCCTGGGGATTCTCTACATCTTCCCGGTAATGATCGCGGCGACCATCTTCAACCGCTGGCAAATCGTCCTTGCCGCTGCCTTCTGCGCCTACACGCGCGGCCTGTTCACTGCCGACGAGACACACCTCGAGCACATTCTGCGCTTCTGCATGGCGACCGTCGCGTACACCGGCTGCGGCCTGTGGATCTACCAGATCGCCGATTCGCGCCGCGTCGTGCTGAAACACTATTCCCGGCTGCGCTATGAACAACGGATGCGACGGCGCGCGCAGGAGCAACTTCGGCTCCTCGCACAGAGCAGCCCTGCCGCCATCCTGACGATGGATTGCGAAGGAAAGATTGTTGCTGCAAACCATGCTGCAGAGACCATGCTGCAGTCTGACGAGCCCCTCCTCGGGCAGGAGATTCGAAGATACGTTGCACTGTTCCATGACGCTCTTCAACTGCCCGCAGGAATGGGTGAGATCCGCACCTCGTCAGCAGCTTGGGCGCGACGAGCGGACGGGACATTGCTTCCGGTGACAACCTGGTTTTCCATCTATGGTGAGGGTGCAGCGCGTCACCTGGCTGCCATCGTTGTCGATACCTCCAACGAGGTTCGCGAGCGAGAGCAGGCCCAGTTTGAGCAGATCGTCAACCACGATCGCATCCTCGCGAGCGCCGTGTCCCATGAGATTCGTAACCTGTGCTCTGCGATCTTTGTGGTGGCGTCGAACATGGAGAGAAGCAGCGTTATCTCTACGGACCCGGACTTCGTAGCACTAAAGAATCTTGCCGCCGGCCTGCGAGACCTGGCTTCTCTCGACCTGCGCAAAAAGACGCGCATGCGCGTCTCTTCCGTGCGGATCCAAGAGGTAGCGGAGGAGATGCGAGTCATCGTCGGACAGGACTGGTCCGATGTTGACGGTGAGTTTGAATGGACGGTGTCGGAAGACATTGCTCCCGTCCGTGCCAACCATCATGGCCTGATTCAGATTCTTTTGAACCTCTCACAGAATGCGCTGCGCGCGGTGCAGAACTCATCCGAGCGTCGTCTTACCATCCAGACCACGATGGTGGGGGACCGGGTCGCGCTGCGTGTTTGCGACACCGGCCCCGGCATCCGCAATCAACAGGATCTCTTTCAGCCGTTTCGGCCGGAATCGGACGGATCTGGACTGGGGCTCTATGTCTCACGTGCACTGGTGGAGAGCTTTGGCGGCGAGCTTCGTTTTGAACCGACGGAGTACGGTTGCTGTTTTGTGATCATTTTGTTGGCCGCGCATAATGAGAATGAGATGGCTCAGACCGCCCCTATGGAACTGCAGCAGGAGACCGAGTGAACACAAACCCCGATGCCATTCGCATCTATCTGCTGGACGATCACAGATTATTTCGCGAGGGCTTGCGTCGACTGCTTGATGCCGACCCGCGGTTTCTCATCGCAGGTCAGAGCGGAGACTCAGCCGAGGCGCTCGAAGATCTGCAAACTACGCCAGTGGATGTTCTGGTTCTGGACTACGACCTCGGCAAGGAAAACGCGCTGGCGATGCTGGAGCCGCTGCGAGCGATGAACTTTCGCGGCAAGACCCTGGTCGTCACAGCAGGTCTTCCCGACAAGGACGCGCTTATGTTGATCAAAGGAGGCATCTCAGGCATCTTTCACAAGCAGGAGTCCCCGGAAGATCTGCAGCGCGCGATTGTTGAAGTGGCTCAGGGACGTGTGCTGATCGACCAACAGTATCTTCAGGCAGTTGTGGCCGCCGCACAGCCGCAGGAGCCGTCGAAGTTTACGGAGCGTGAACGTATCACTATGCGCTATTTGTTGCAGGGTCTGGCCAATAAGGAGATCGCCGGCAACCTTAATATCTCGGAGAGCGCGGTTAAAGCCACGCTGCAGCAACTGTTCTCAAAGACCGGAGTGCGCACGCGGTCGCAGCTGGTTCTGCTGGCCATCGAGAAATATCGCGACCAGCTTTGAGCAGCTAGGGAGTTGGGCGAGGTGCGAAGTAGCCTTTGCTTGCACGTACCTTGTAGCGCGGATCAAGCGCCTGCAGGTAGATCGTTCGGAAAGACCCGTCCTGCTTGAAGTCTGCCGGGCGATAGACCAGCGAGTATTGGCTGCGCAGCTCCTCCTGGATATTGCGGAAGCCTACGGCTACATCCTCGATCTTGGTGGGGAAGAAGGCCATGCCGCCGGTCGCTTCGGAGATTGCTCGAAGCACCTCGTCGCCCTTGTCTTTGCTGGGGCTGACGTTGGTGCTGATGGTGTAGACGATCGTCTCGGCGCGCTGGCACATCTTGATGGCGTCGGACTGCTGGGCACGGCTGTAGTTGTCATTACCGTCCGAGAGCACAATCAGGGCGCGGCGAACGGCACCGTTTTCCTGCAGGGTAAGCATCTGATCGCGGCAGGTCCGATAGAGAGCATCGTAAAGCGCGGTACCGCCGCCAGGACGCAGCTTGCGGATTCCCTGGTTCAGCAGATCGATGTTGTTGGTGAAGCCCTGGGCCATATCGCTTTCGATATCGAAGCCCTGTACGAAGGCGCGGTCGTTGCGGTGCAGGATCTGGAGAAGGAACTCGATCGCAGAGTCCTGCTCAAACTGAAAGCGATGACGGATGGAGCTGGACGTGTCGAGCATGATGCCGACACGCAGCGGAAGATTCGTCTGCTGGCTGAAGCGGAGAACCGCCACCGGCGGCCGGCCATCGTCGAGCAGGCCGAAGTTTTCACGCTTCAAACCCGTGATGAAGCGGCCCTTCTTGTCGGTCACTGTGAAGATCAGATTGACTTCGTTGACCTGGACCTTGATGGTCGTGATCGGCTCTTCGGCTCCGGGCTGCTGGTTCGCCGAAGGCTGCGCTGGAGTGACCTGCACCGCTGCAGGCTGTCCCGTTGCAGGCTGCGTCGTTGGCGGCTGGGTCGAGGCCGGGGTTTGCGCTGGCGCAGGCTGCTGAGGCGCCGGTGCTGCAGGCGGAGTAGCACTGGGAGCAGAAGGCAGGCTGCTGGGCGAGGTCGACGGTGTCTGCGCCAGTGCACAGGTCGTCGAAGCAAAAACAGCCGAAAGAGAAAGAGTTGTTAGCAGCCGGAAGATGCGGTTCATTCGGGTCGGTACGATCACTGCGATCATTTTACTCAACCGGAGTTATCTGCCGGCGCGGAGCTCAACGAATAGCTCCTCGAGTTCAGATGGCAAGGGTGCTTCAAGCGTTACTGCCTTGCGGCTCCGCGGATGCTTAAAGGACAGTCGCGCTGCATGCAGGAAGTTCCTGTCGAGCGAGCGCGTGTCCGGCGCCTTGCCTATCTGATGTGGGGCACCATAGAGCGTGTCTCCCACGACCGGGTGGCCAAGTGCCTGTAAATGCACGCGAATCTGGTGAGTGCGACCGGTCTCGATCTTCACTTCGACCAGGGTGAATCGGCCATAGCGGTCGTTCTGGATGCGCTCCAGCACTTTGACGTGGGATATTGCAGAGCGGACGCCCTCGCTTTCGAGCGAACGGCGCGTCGTCATGCGGGTCCGCCGCACCAGATCTCTGCCGATCGGAAGATCGATTGTGATGTTATCCCGGGAGAGGCTGCCATGGACGAGGGCGAGGTAGGTCTTGTCCAGCTCACGATTTGCGAACATCTCGCTCAGCTTGCGGTGCGTTACATCATCTTTCGCTACGACGATGAGGCCGCTGGTCTGCTTGTCCAGGCGGTGCACGATGCCCGGCCGAAGTTCGCCGCCAAGGTGCGAGAGCTTGTTGAAGTGATGAAGGAGAGCATTGACCAGCGTTCCGTGATTGCGTTCGTCCGCCTCTTCTCCCGGCGCAGCCACACCGGCTCCCGCGTGGACCATCATACCGGCGGGCTTGTCGATGACGGCCAGAAACTCGTCCTCGTAGACGATCGAAAGCGGGATATCCTCAGGAAAGGCGTGCAGCGGCGGAGGGTGCGGGGCGCCTTCGATCACGACCTCTTCCCCGCCCTGCAGCTTCAGTTTCGCCTTTGCGGGCTCGCCACCTACGCGGACCTGGCCGTGGTCGATGAGGAGCTGCACGCGGGAGCGGCTGATGTCCGCAATCGCCTGGGCGAGATACTGATCCAGACGCAGTCCTGCGGCCTCCGCCGGGACCGTGAAAGAGCGTTGGCTGCTTTCAGGCTCGCTCTCAATTTCGAGGACAGGAATGACAGGCGGTGGCGCAGGCTCGACACCGCGCGTCGCGCGATACTCCGGTTTGACGGTGTGCCTGCGCTTGCCCTTGGGCAGCATATTTTTAGAAGGCATGGTGAATCTCCCTTCGCGGCAGCTGCCACAGAATTGCCGCGACCACGATCATCCCGAGCGCGACCCACTGAATCGGGTCGAGCAGGCGGCCCAGCGTGTCCTCATAGTAGGCTGGTTCGCGCAGAAAGCTGATGAGGAACTGCGCGAGGCCGCTGGCGGCGAGCGCGATGGCTGCGGTATCTCCTGCGCGACGACGGCGCGGAAGCTGGATCAGCAGCACTGCGGTTAGCAGGACGGCAACGATAGCGACGTAGATTGCGACGGGGTGGAGTCGCAGTGAACTCGACGGCAGTGCAACTGCCCAAGGTAGATTGCTCGGAAGTCCGGGGTCACTGCCTTCGGCGAAGTGGCCGAGGGCGAGGAAGACCCAGGCGAGCGTCGCGCACGGAGCCCAGGCGTCGAGGGTCGAGAGGATGTCCAGGCTTCGCGTTCTTAGATAGACGAGGCTGGCAATGGCAGTCAGGGCTAGCCCGAGCGGAGTCAGAGAAGGAACCATCAGCAGCAGGATCGGGAAGGACAGGAAGGTGTGCAGATTTTCAACGACGAGCAGCAGGCGCGAGAGAACGAAGGCTGAGATCAGTGTGAAGAGTCCGGCGTTCCAGACGCGATCCGGGCTGAGACCGACGACGGCTGCAGTGCGGAGGCTCAGGACCAGTGCCAGCATCAGACCGATCGCAGCCAGAAGGCCGTAGGTTGGGATGGTCAGAAAGCCGATGTGAACAAGGCTGGGATGCATTACGTCAGAAAACCGCAGATCCTTCGACTGCGCCCTTCGGGCTTCGATCAGGACGACACCCCTTATCGGAACAAGGTGACATCTGCTTGATCGAGCGGAGAAGAACGCAGGATGGTGAAGGCAAGAGGACCGACCCACTGGGCCGTGCGCAGATGCGCTGGTGAACCCGTCCTAAGACGGCGGGACCCTGCCGTGGTTCTTTAGGCATTCCGGACTGGCGGACGTTGCACACCGAACCATATATACGAGCCAGGCCCCTGTTCAATGAATGTTGGTTCAACCAGCGTGGATCGCGCACCTGCTTTGCAGGCCGGTCTCTTAGGTTGTGATGCTACCTGTGGCGGTGGTGCTTTGCAAGTTGACGCAGTGGCGTAGAATGTGCGTCGTTACAGCAGTTTTACAGACGCCTGCCTTTTACCAGCTCGCTCATCGCGAGGGCGTCTTCGGTGCCCAGGGCTTCCAGTCCTTCGGCAACAGAGGCTCGGGTCTGCTCGGTCTGATTCTGGCTGGCCTTCCACTTTCCTTCCAGCCGCTCGATCTTCATCTCGATCCCGACGATGCCACGCGCGATGGTCGCGATGAAGTCTGCCGGAGCATCGGCGACGCTCCACGGCTCCGGGCGGGTGGCTTCGTGGATGTCGGTCAGGCTGTTGAGGTGGGTGAGCAGCCAGTCGGAGTCTTCGATAATCTCGAGCCGGCCGTAGGCGTGGACGACGGCGTAGTTCCAGGTGGGAACGACCTTGCCAGTCTCAGCCTTGTCGGGATACCAGGCGGGCGTGATGTAGTGCTGCGGGCCGGAGAAGATGGCGAGCGCGTCGGTCTCGCGGGAGAAGTCCTTCCACTGGCGGTTCGCTCGGGCGAGGTGGCCGCGAAGAACTGCGTGCTGGTCGTCTTTGCGGTGGAGGACTAGCGGGAGATGCGTGGCGAAGAGTCCGGTAGCGCCGAGGGTGACGAGCGACGCCAGAGGCCGGGTGCGCATGAGGTGATCGAGCACCTCCGTGCGGGTCTCTTCGTTGTGTTTCGGGATGTACATACCCCTCCCGTCATTTTACGCAAAGTCTTCTAAGCATTGGGCTTAGCTTTGGACTTGATGGTCAAAGTCTTGCAAATAAAGAAGTTAGAGGCACAGTATTCATATCGAGGGACTTAGATGGTCACGCGCTTATCGTTTGGTCCTGTTTTGAGGCTACGTCCAGCTTAACAGAAGCCGGCAGGTGAATCGGCAGATGGTTCCCCTTTTGTTTGTTGAGGTTAGCCAGCTCCGGGGGTTGACACGGATTAGGAATCGGTTGACCTGCTTCCTATGTCTTGGTGACGGAGTCGATTGGGCCAGGTTTGGCTTTTCTCGTTATGTTGTGGCGCTTCGGACAAAAGACAGGGATTCTTCGCTTCGCTCAGAATGATTGCGTGAAGAGGCACGGTCGATTGTGGGGGAGGACAGTTGCGGGGAGGAACGGCGATAGTAGGGGCACGACTGCTGGCCGGGCATCCTCCCCCCGTCACGGTGGCAGAGGCCGTGACGTCGAAGGTGCGGAGCTGGGTTAGCCTACCTTGCGATCTTCGAGGATCTCATCGAGCATACCGGCCAGCGAGCCGGCGCGGGACCGCATCGTGACCTGGGACAGCGAAAGGCTTCCGGCGAGGGCGTCGTAGCGCTTGCGCAGGGTTTCGAGCTCGTCGCAGATGTTGAGCGCGGCGAGCACGGCTACGCGAAGCGAGTCGACGGTGTTGCCCATGGAGGAGACCGCTCGCATTTTGGAGTCGACGATCTGGGCGAGCTGCTCGATGTAGGCAGGGTCGGTTCCACGAAGACGGTAGATCTGGTCGTAGATTTCGACGGCGACGGCCTTGCTCTCCTCCTGGAGAGGGTGAGCGGCCGGGGCGGAGGTATGTTCCATCGGGTCTCCTGGAGCTAGACGAGCTCGTCCATCTGCTGCAGCATCTTCTCGACGCGGTGACGCACGTTCTCGCGGTCCTTGTTCAGAGTATTGACAGCGGTCTGGGCCTCCTGGGCGACCAGCGTCTGGAACTCGAGCTGTTCGCGGAGATTGGAGATTTCGGCCTCGGCTTTGGCGCGAGCCTCGCGCTCCTGCTTGATGATCTCGACGGCGCGAAGCACCTTCTGTTCAAGTGCCTGGAACTCGTCGACGCTGACCGTGGCTGTGCTCATGGACATCTACTCCTGCTTCAAAAGTTTCTTTGAGAAGTATAGAA
>DASTSJ010000313.1:0-6778 GCA_035760765.1 Edaphobacter sp.
GGGACGAAGCGGGCCGGCGGTGGAGCCAGGGCGGGGTGATGCTGCGGTGATCAGGGCAGGGGAGTCAGTCGTCATTGCGTCTCTCAGAAGCTTAGCCGTTCTCCCCTGGCCAGCGCATACATCGTTTGTCGTACCGGTCTTCGCAGCAGCGGAGCGGGTCAGTACTGGGTTTTGATAAAGCTCTCCGGCGTACCGTCTTCCGGGTTCACGAAGTGAACGTCTTCCGGAGGACGCCGCGGCGTGTCGATAGCCAGCACGGTGAAGGGGTGCTCGAAGATCCGCGGCAGCGCATGGACGGTGTTCTTCTTGAAAAAGACCAGTTCGCCGGGGTGGATCTCGCGGGGGGCCATGCCGTCGATGGCGATCTCGGCGCGCCCGGTGAGGACGTACAGATACTCGTCGCAACTGGTGTGGAAGTGCGCCGGGGCCGGGCGATGCACACGGAAGATGCGGCAGCTCGCGGCGGCCTCGTCGGTCAGACGGATATCCGTAAGCATGGTCTCGGCATGCTCCGGGAGCGTGGCGGCGAGCTGGGCGATGGAGAAGAAGCGGCTTTCGGTGGACATAATCGCTGTTGTTAATCATAGATGCTGCGGCAGGCGATTCATACGGCCTTGCTCTCCCGCTGAGACATCGGGAATTGGAGAGATGACCGCCTCAAAGGAATCAGCATCCTACGGGGAGGAGCAAAACGATGAGTGAAAAGCATGATCACGACAGCCACTACAAGGAGCTGAGCGGCCACGAGGGGATGGCAAAGATTGCCGAGCTGGTGAAGGGGATCCGAATTGCGATGATGACGACTGTCGCGAAGGACGGCTCGATGAGCTCCCGGCCGATGGCCGTGCAGGATGAGCCGTTTAATGGCACCCTCTGGTTCCTGACCCGCCGGGGTTCGGAGAAGCTCGAGGAGCTTGAGGGCGATCACCACGTTACCCTGACCTTCGCTGAACCGAAGGACTCCAAGTACATCACCCTGAAGGGGATGGGAAGCTTCAACCAGGATCGCGGCAAGATTGAAGAGCTGTGGAACCCGATGTATAAGGCGTGGTTTCCGAAGGGCAAGGAAGATCCCGAGATCGCCGTGCTTCGCGTCGAGGTGAGGGAGGCGGACTACTGGGAGGCATCGTCCAGCCGCCTGGTAATGATGGCCAAGTACGTAGCGGCCTCTGTGACCGGCGGCAAGGTGGCCATCGGCGAATCCGGGCACGTTCGCGTGTGACAGATGGGGGATGTCCTTCCTCCCCCTGCGCCTGCGATGATAGAGGTATGCCGCTCTTCTACCTGCGACGGCTGACCGGAAGCCAGCGTACTGAACGATCCAACCGCCACCTTGCGCGCTATCTGGCGTTTGTGGCTGGCGCCGCCAACGCGGGCGGCTTTCTCGCAGTCCGGCAGTACACCTCGCACATGTCGGGCGTAGTCTCCGCGATGGCGGATAACCTCGCGCTGGGGAGCCTGTCGCTCGTGATGCGTGGTCTGGCTGCAGTGCTCTCCTTTCTGCTCGGCGCATTTTTGACGACGCTTTCCATCCGCTGGGCGAGAGCGCATTCGCTTGAGAGTGAATATGCTCTTCCGTTGCTCGGCGAGGCTGGGCTTCTGGTCATCTTCGGTCTTACGGGGTACATCTTCACCGGTGGCCATGTCATGGGCACGGTCATGCTGCTGTGCTTCACGATGGGCCTGCAGAACGCGATCGTAACCAAGCTTTCAAACGCCGTCATTCGAACGACCCACCTGACCGGGATGGTCACCGACATCGGCATCGCTCTGGGTCGTCTGGCCACGTTGCAGTCAGAGGAAGACTCACAGACCGAACTGACGAAGATGCGCCTGCTTGCCTCCCTGATAGCCATGTTCTTCGTCGGCGGCACCATCGGCGCACTCGGGTTTAAGCACGCCGGATTTCTCTTTACGCTGCCTCTGGCGGCGATCCTGGTCGTGCTGGCAGTCATGCCGATTGTTGACGATATGCGAAAGGCAGTCGCAAACCCCGCGTAGCACGGCCTTCTTCCATCAGGCCCGCTAGTTGAGCCAGTGTCGGCGGCGCAGGCCTGCGAGGGCGAGAGCTCCTGTTCCGACCAGAAGAAGCTCGGAAGGCTCCGGCACGGGTGCGATAGAGCCAGTCACTTCTACATAGGTCAGGTTGGGGCCGCCGTCGTCCACCAGCATCCAGTTATCGCAGTCAGTCCCGCATGTGAGGGTGAAGGTGCCGGAAGGATTGCTGGGTATGCGGATGCTAAAGGCGAACAACTGGCTGGGATCGACGGCGTTAGAGATGGTAGCGCTCAGCAGGCCCGGAGGCATGTTGATGGTTGTCGGCCCTGGAACGGTAAAGGTGAAGAGCTTCGCCGAGGTGGTGTCGTCGAAGGTCAGATCGGCAAACGTGAGGTTCGACGCCGCATCGAAGGTGAGAGTCCCGCTGACCGTTCCAACGTCAGATCCGGAATGGATGCCGGAGGTTGGCGTCGACGCCGTAAGGCTATAGTTCCCGACCGGCAGTGGCGTGGCGAAGACGCAAGGGGCATTGAGAATGAAGAGGCCGAGGCACAAAAGACGAAGCTTGTTTCTCATGGAAAGCTCCAATCGAGATAGGAGAAACGCGGCCCGGTATTTGCCGTGATGGTAGCACGCGGGCCTCTGCCAGAGTCGCTTATCTTCGGAACTCATCTTTGGATTCGTCTTTGCATCGAACTGTTTGGCGATAATTTGCCCTAGTGCGTGGCGTACTTCAGGTGGCCCTGGCGCCAGGGGACTGCAGTGCGCGCGTTCAGATCGAAGACCACCTGTCCTGCGCGGATGGTCATCTCAGGGACGATGCGCTCCGTGCCATCGACCTTGCCCCCGGCAAGATCGGCGTAGCCGAAATGTCCGTGATCTACGCGAAGGACGGCAATATCAGCAACCGAACCGACAGCGATCTGCCCGAGCTCAGGGTGTCCGATCTCGGAGGCTGGGTTCGTCGTTGATTCACGAATAACTTCCGTCAGAGGGACGCCGAGGGCGAGGATCTTATTCATCACGTTCGGCATGTTCAGCATCACGCCGGTGGCGGAGCTGACGTGCAGGTCGGTCGAGATGGAATCGGGGAAGAAGCCGTTCTTGATCATCGGCTCCGCGAGCGCGAAGTTGAACGAACCGCCGCCGTGACCGACGTCGAACTTGATGCCGCGCTTGCGCGCTGCCAGCATGTAGGGAGCGGGCTTGCCGTCGGGTGTCAGCAGCGGCGCAGGCATACGGAAGACATGCGTGCTGATATCGCCGGGCCGCAGCAGCTTCGAGACCATCTCTTCGTAGGACTTGTTGTTGAACCAGCCGAAGTCCACCATCACCGGCAGATGATTGCGACTGGCCGCTTCGATGGCTTTATTGACCGAGATGAAATTGGGCTGCTCCCAGTGCGCCGTCTTGATCCCTATGATGATGTCGCGGTTCTGCTCGATCACCTTGCTGAGAGCATCGATGTCCATGTCGTGCTCGTTCTGCTCGGCAACGTCGTCCGCGTTGACCATGCCGGAGCCGATGATGTTCACGAAGGCAAAGATCCGAGTCTTGGAGGTGTCGATGACGCGGTGACGGAACTCCGCGAAGTCGCGCCAGCCGGAGGAGCCGGCATCGGCAATGGTCGTGACGCCGTTGGGAACAGCCATCACGTCAGCCTGCACCGAGAGATCGCCGTTGCCCCAGGCGTTGTGGCGCAGGCCGATGAAGACGTGCTCGTGGATGTCGACCAGACCAGGGGTGAGATAGAGCCCGGTGATATCGACGGATTTCTTGGCTGCGCTTGCCGGAATCGACGGCTCTATGGCGGCGATCTTGCCGTCGCTCACCGCTACGTCACGCACGGCATCGACGTTGTTCTTAAGATCAATGACGTGGCCGTTGCGAAGGACAAGGTCGTATTGCTGGGCGTGCACAGAGAGGGAGCAGGCAAAGAGAGCGAGAACCAGTTTGCGGAGCATAAGCGGGAGTATAGAGAAGCCGCGGCCCCACCCTCTAGATGGATTGTCCTAGTTCAGTCAATGACGCGGAGAAAGTCGGAGGAGACACCTGCCATCTCGATGGTGACAGGAGCGTCCGGCGTAAGTGTGCTGAGGATCTCGCCATCGGCCTGCAGCGAGAGTTGCCGGGTATATCTCTGCTGCGGAATCGTTCGGGCCTGCACCCGCAGGATGTCTTCATAGCGCGCGGCGGAGCGGGGACCGGGCATGCGATCTCGCCGGCCTGCACCCAGGGCAAGCGCCTGGACCGACGCCTGAAGCAGACGGAGACGCGAAGCGCCTTCGACACTGGCCAGCCTGAGGAACGGGAACTGTAGGCCCCCGCCAGGACGCCAGAGATTAAGGCTGCTGACTCGGACCGCGATCATCTCGGAGCTTACGCGGATGACGGTCTCGCCCGAGGTGGTGGTGATCTCAAGCTCGAAGGGTTCGAGCGCATGGGTTGCGAGCAGCTCAAAACCAGCCGCGAAGTATGCCAGCCTGCCGGTGCGGTGTTTGCCATAACGGTATGCTGCGCGCATCATGGCCGCGTGGCCGCCGATGCCGGCAGACATGGCGAAGAGAGACTCTTGCTGTGGGGCTCCGAAGGTCGCTTTCGCGAGCGGCACGGTGATCGGCTGCGCTTGGAGCAGGGCTTTGGCGGCAGCGACTGGGTTTCGGGGAATCCCGAGATTCTGGGCGAGGATGTTGCCGGTGCCGAGGGGGCAGATGCCGATCGGGATTCCGGTCCCGGCAATCTCCTTCAGGAGCCCGAAGACCGTCCCATCACCCCCGCAGACGATGACGGCGTCGAGGTCCAGCTCGGGCAGGATTCGTCTTCCCGAGCTTGCCGGCGGGGTCTCGACGAGACGGACGTCAATGCCCTCGGCTTCGAAGATGCGACGGATGTGCGGTATCGTTCTGCGTCGCCAGGACGAGAAGACGGGATTGACCAGCATGGCGATCCTGCGCACGGAATCGATGCTACATGGAGTGGCACACTGCTGCTCGTGCATAGAATGTCTCTCGGGCCATGTCGTTGAGTAGCGGAGGTGAGATTGCACGTCCGGATGGTCTTGCACCTGCTGGTTCTGGTGGCGCTGGCGAACGGAACTCCGGTCGCAGTGAATCGTCTGCTGGGCAGCCGTTGGAACTGGCCTCTCGATGGAGGGTTGAAGCTGCCGGACGGGCAGCCGCTGTTCGGCGTGTCAAAGACGCTTCGCGGAATCGTCACTGCAGTCGTTGTCACTCTTATTGGAGCTTCAGCGCTGAATCTTGGCTGGCAGATCGGAGCAGCCGTGGGTGCAACCGCGATGGCGGGGGATCTCTTGTCGAGCTTCTGCAAACGGCGAATGCGCCTGACGCCAGGCAGCCGAGCGACCGGTCTCGATCAGATCCCCGAATCGCTTCTGCCTGCGCTTGTCGCTCGTCAGACTCTCTCGCTGAGCGTGATGGATGTAGTGGCGACGACCTTGATCTTTATGATCGCCGAGATGGCTCTGTCGGTTCTGTTCTTCCGCTGGCATCTTCGCGAACGGCCCTACTAGACGTAGTTCAAGCCTTGCTGCGCCCCCCGCACCAGGTGGTGAATCGTAATCTCTGGCGGACAATTGAAGCGCACGGGCACGATGGAGCAGCCCACACCAACCGACGTATAACCGGCCATCTGGTGATAAGTCCAGGCGCCTGCACCCATCGAGCGGGGCAGGGTGGCGTCGAGTGTGATCGGAATGGAACCGGGCAGGCAGATCTGTCCGCCGTGCGTGTGCCCGCTTAACATCAGGGCAAAGCCGGCGTGTGCGGCCTGACGGTAGATCTCGGGCGTGTGGGAGAGCAGGATGGCAACTTCGTCTGCAGGCACTGAACTGGTGGCCAGGTGAATGTTGTCGGCGCGATAGTAGTGCGCGTCGTCGACCCCGCAAAGGTGGATTCGCTGATGATTGCGGAGGAGCGGTTCGGACTCGTTCATCAGCATGCGTATCTGCATCTCCTCGATCGCGGGCAGCATGCGAACTGTGTCGTGATTGCCAAGTACGCCGTACACCGGGCCGTGAAGATGTTCGCGTACTCGGCGCAAACCGTCGAGGGCGGCTACGTACGGGCCGAAGGTCTGTCCGCGGAAGTCTCCGGTAAGCACGCAGATGTCGTAGGCGAGGCCGGGTAGCAGATTGATGAGAGCCTCAATCGCGCCGGGGTGCAGGTCCGAGTGCAGATCGGAGATGTGGAGGAGGCGGAAGCCTTCAAAGGGCGATGGCAGATTGGCTATTTCAACCTGGTTATGGCGAACCTGGATGCGACTGCCGTTGCGATTTCCGCGACTGTAGATGCCTGTTGCCTTCAAGGCCACCCGGAAGAGGGCGTGTGCGGAGTACCAGTTTTCCGGATGGAAGAAGTTGAGCCCGTGGCCGAAGACGGCCTCGTGGTCTCCTTCGATCCCAAGGCGTTGGCGGGCATGCACTCGGCCGAGCCGCTGCTCGAGCTTTTCCAGCAACTGCTTCTCCGCCGCTTGTTCCTCAACCGTCATTTCTTCCTGCCTGCTGTGATGCCGATCCGGCACGTCAGGCAGTTTAGATCATAAGTAAGAGAGCGCTGCACGGACGTGAGCGCTAGAAGAGTTCCCAAGCCTGTCAGAAAAGTGCAAGCAGAGGATGGCTGCCAAAGGAGGCGCCATCCTCTGCCTGTAAATGACTTAGTACCTGCGCTCCGTCACAACGACGTCTCTGGCCGGTATGTCATCCTCGACGCGATCGACGATTTGCCTGTCTTCGATCGCGCGATCCCGGATCGTGGCATCGGAA
>DASTSJ010000314.1:0-5676 GCA_035760765.1 Edaphobacter sp.
ACGATGGTCGATCTGCTCAACGCGTGCCTGAAGGACGAGATGCGCCGTGATCCCCGCATCGTCGTCTTTGGCGAGGACGTAGCTGACGCCACTCGCGACGAAGCACTACGCTCGGGCAAGCTCAAAGGCAAGGGAGGAGTCTTCAAGCTCACCTCCGGCCTGCAGCTCGAATTCGGAAACGATCGCGTCTGGAACTCACCCCTGGCCGAAGCCAACATCGTGGGCCGCGCCATCGGTATGGCTGTTCGCGGTCTCAAGCCGGTCGTCGAGATCCAGTTCTTCGATTACATCTGGCCCGCCATGCACCAGATGCGGAACGAACTTTCCGTCCTCCGCTGGCGCTCCAACGACGGATTCAGCTGCCCCCTCGTCATTCGCGTGCCCATCGGCGGATACCTGACCGGAGGCTCGATCTACCACTCGCAATCAGGCGAGAGCATCTTTACCCACACCCCAGGCGTACGCGTCGTCATGCCTTCGAACGCCCTTGACGCGCTTGGCCTGCTCCGCACGGCCATCCGATGTGACGACCCCGTGCTCTTTCTGGAGCACAAGCGACTCTATCGCGAGACCTTTGGCCGCGGCATCTATCCCGGACCGGAGTACTCCATCCCATTCGGCAAGGCAAATGTCGTACGGCCCGGCAAGGATGTCACCGTCGTGACCTACGGCGCAGTCGTTCCGCGGGCGTTGCAGGCCGCCCAGAGGATTCATCGCGAGAAGGGAATCGACGTCGAGCTGATCGATCTGCGAAGCCTCTCCCCCTATGACTGGGAGACCATCGCCGAGAGCGTCCGTAAGACGAACCGCGTCATCGTAGCGCACGAGGACATGATGAGCTGGGGATATGGAGCCGAGATCGCGGCCCGCATCGCAGACGAGCTGTTTCACGATCTCGACGCCCCAGTCCGCAGAGTCGCCTCGATGGACACCTTTGTCGCCTATCAACCACTACTCGAAGACGTTATCCTGCCTCAGGCGCAGGATATCTATGATGCGGTCGCTGGACTCATGGCATTTTGATATCAATGAGATAGAAGGAGTACTTCTATCGTAACGTTAGGTTTGGAGTATGCGATTACTCCTGCATCTGCGTTCACAAGCGTCGGGTTTTCTCGGTCACGCTGCCGGTACTCTCCGGCAGCATAGGGATGCGCAAGAAACCAAAAATTCTATTTTTAGAATTTGGTTATCTCGAATCTTCAGAAAGTGGAAAACTCACACAACTTTTCCGATGGACTGGCGTCTTACTGGATGTAACAACAATGTGCTGAGGTTAGCAGTTCCCACAGCCTCGGTTTCACCTAGCCGCAATACCAGTGCCCTCCCATTCAAGGCCTCCAGTGTATCGGAGGCCTTCTCGCCATTGTGTTGAATTCATTGAGGAAAGCGCTCAGGCGAGTCCGATCCTTCTATCGAGCGCATACACGCCCGAACCGTAAAACGACAGCATCAGGGCGATCCCCAGCAGTGCCAGAGAATACTCCGATCCGCTGTATCCGTGGTGACGCGTCACCAGCACCACGGCGACCAGCATGTTGATGCTGATCATCAGGGCGGCAAACCGGGTGAAGAGCCCCACCAGGATGAGAGCACCGCCCACAAACTCCGTCAGCGCAGAGACGATTCCCATCCAGTACGGCAGCCCCAGGGAGGCTACAAATCGGCTGTGTCTCTCCATGGCCGCAAAGGTGTTCCCCCCATGGAAGCCTCCCGCAGGGACGACCTTACTGTAACCGTGGTAGAGCATGGCGGCTCCCAGGATAAGCCGCAGAAAAAACGCGCCCCACGGCTGTAAGTTATCCAGTGTCTTAGACATGTGGTCCTTCAGGTAACAAAATGGATTAGCTTGAGCCTAGCTCAACCCTGGTTGCTTCCGGGCATCATTTCGCCGCCGGTGCCGTCATCGATACCGGCACAGCCTCATTGAGAAAGGCAAGGATGGAGTCGCTAAACCTCGGCCCGGAACTCGTCTCCACCGCGACAAGCGACTTCGGTGCTGCTGCTGTGCGAAACGCCTCAGGCTCACCCGAACCGTTGGTGTAGATCAACAGTTTGGGTCGCTGCAGCGTTGACAGTGCCTCCTTCATGGCAAAGTCCTCGTGGAAAAGCAGGCTCACCGGCAGGAAGCGAAAGCGGGAATCGTGGCTGACGACCTGGCGGAGGTCTGTCTTCGGTGAATCGAGGATGATGCCCGGAATCTCACCGTGCCTCTCTGCGAGGCTCGTCGCCAGCGAGGCTCCAACGCCGACGCCATACGGAACAATCCGATTACCCGGAATATGCCTCGTGCTGGTGGCGTACCTCCAGGCCGCCTCGGCATCCTCTCGCATTCGCTGCTCGGACGGATGTGTCGGAGCGCTTCGGCCGTAACCGCGATAGTCAAACGTGAAGACGTTCACCCCAATCTCCCGAAGGTCCGTCTGCGTGGCAGCGAAAGCGGCGCTCGTACCATCGCCTCCGGGAAGAAATAGGATCGTTATCTCGCTAAGGCGATTGGCAGTAGTCGCAGGCATCCACTCGCCGGCGAGCTGCGGCTGCCCCGTACCTTCGGAAGAGAATCGCACCAGATCGGCAGGCGCAGGCCCCGTGGTGCGCACCGGGTGCAGCACTAGCTGCCACTGACCTCGATAAAACAGAAAGCAGAGGGTAGCGTACGTGCATAGCAGCGCCGCTCCAATGACAATGGCGAACGCCTTTAGAAGCCAGCTTCCCGCGACCACTTCAGGCTGCGGCGGGCGGGGCGAAGTTTTAGAGGGCTTGCGCTGCATGGGCAGAGGTTAATACGACCTTAGCATCTGGGCGATTGACGCATCGAACCGGTAGCATGAAGAAGAGACAGGAGATTCAGTGGCGAAGTGGATAAGGTTGTGCGGCCTGGCAGAGATACCTGCGCCTGGAAGCGTGAAAGAGGCAGAGGCAGAAGGCGTCACCGTGTGTCTGGCAAATATCGACGGAGAACTCTCCGCACTCGACAACGTGTGTCCGCATCGTCACGGGCCGCTCGGCCAGGGCTGGATAGAAAAGGATTGCGTTGTCTGCCCATGGCACTCCTGGACCTTCCACGTAAAGACCGGCGAATCGGAGTTCCCGGAGAACCAGCACGTCAAAGTCTTTCCCCTTCGTGTCGAAGGAGAAGATGTCCTGGTGAATATCGAGTGATGGCGAGCTGGCTCAGTTTCTTTCCGTAGCCTTCCTGCCAGTGCATTCAACTCTTGTTATCCTTTCAGTCAGCAATGGCTAACAAACCTCTTGTTCTGACTATTCTCGATGGCTGGGGCTACCGCCCCGACACGCACGGCAACGCCATCGCGCTCGCCCGCAAGCCGAACTACGACCGTCTCCTCGAACAGTTCCCCAACACGCTCATCCACGCCAGCGATCACTTCGTCGGCCTTCCTGACGGCCAGATGGGTAACTCCGAGGTCGGCCATCTCAATCTCGGTGCCGGCCGCATCGTCCGCATGGACATCAGCCGGATCGACAATGCCATCGCCGACGGTAGTTTCTATCAGGATCCTACGCTGGTGAAAGCAATCGAGCTCGCCGCCCAGGACAACCGCGCCCTCCATCTTCTCGGCCTTGTCTCCGACGGTGGCGTGCACTCGCAGCAGCGCCATCTGTACGCTCTTCTTCGCCTGGCGGCGAAACACAAGCTGACGCGTGTCTATGTGCACGCGTTCATGGACGGCCGCGACACCATGCCGACCAGCGGCCTCGGCTACCTCGAGGCGCTCGAGCAGCAGATTCGCGAGATCGGCGTTGGACAGATTGCCTCCGTCTCTGGTCGCTACTACGCCATGGACCGCGATCTTCGCTGGGAGAAGGAGCGGCAAGCCTTTGACGCGATGGTCACGGGCCATCCTGAAGGTGGCACTTATGCCGACCCGCTGGCACGAGTTCGTGAACTCTATCACAACGAAATCACGGACGAGTTCGTCCCTCCGTTCACGGTCGTGGACCAGCACGGCGCTCCAGTGGGCCTCATCCGGTCGAACGACGTCTGCATCTGTTTCAACTATCGTGCAGATCGCGTGCGCCAGATCACTCGCGTTCTCGCCCGGAACTGCGACCTCCCCGGCGGCCTCACAGCCAACAATGCCCACGACCTGCCCAAGGCAGCAGAGCTCGATCTTGAGATCCCTCGCGCCGAGGCGCCGTCGAACATCCACTACGTCTGCATGACGCAGTACGACAAAAACTTCAAGGTTCCCGTAGTCATTCCGCCAGAGTCGATGGAGAACCTGCTGGCGCACGTCATGGCCGACGCCAACCTGCGCAACCTGCGGGTGGCCGAGACCGAAAAGTACGCGCACGTCACCTACTTCTTCAACGGCGGAATCGAAAAGCCGTTCCCCGGTGAAGACCGCGTTCTCATTCCGTCTCAGAAAGTGGCGACCTACGACCTCGCGCCCGAGATGTCAGCCGCTGGAATCGCCGACGCTGTCATAAAGGCCGTCAACGACACCGCCTTCGACATCATCATCGTCAACTTCGCCAACGCCGACATGGTAGGTCACTCGGGCAAGATCGAGCCGACCGTCCGAGCCGTCGAGACGGTCGATAGGGAACTGGGCCGGATCTATCAGGCGGTCAAGCAGCGTTGCGGATCTCTTCTCGTCACCGCCGATCACGGAAACGCCGAGCTCCTGATCGACCCGATCACAGGCGGTCCACACACTGCCCACACAACCAACCCGGTGCCCTTCATCCTGGTTGCGGACGAGTGCGACGCCAGCCATCACGATATCCTGCGTCCCGGCGGAAGTCTGCGCGACGTCTCGCCAACCATCCTCAAGCTGCTCGGTCTCAAGAAGCCAACAGAGATGACCGGCAACACGCTGCGCGAGGTGTAGTCTCCCGTAGCTTTGAGTTCCTGTAACAAAAGAAGGGGTGGCTCAGGCCACCCCTTCGTCTTTCCGCTTCTTCGAGATGCAGGCTACAGAATCTCCACCTTGCCCTCGGGCGTCTTCGTAAAACCGTGAATCATACGTCCTGTCTGGTCCATGTGCAGAAGCGTAAGCTTCTCCTTCGCGATCTGAAGATGGCTGAATCCGTACGCTTTGGCCGCATACGGTCCGCGCTGCGCCTCATCGATCTTCAGGGTGTACAGGTCTGCGCCTCCGCCTCCCGACATCACGAATGAGGTCGGATGCCCCTCAAACTCCAGGTGCTGCATGTCGTGGTCGTGCCCGGCCAGGTAGAGATGCGCCTTGTATTCGCGAAGCAAAGGCTCCCACTCCGCGATCAGGACCTTGTGATCGCCATGCGGCCCATTGGAGTAAATCGGATGGTGCGCCATCACCACCAGGTACGGCGTCTTCCTCGGCTTCTCCAACTCTGCCTTAAACCAGCGAAGCTGTTCCGCCTGCTCGTCTGCCGTCAGCGTAAAGTTCACTCCATTTGCCTTCGGCGCATTGGCATGAGGGACGTTGCTGTCGAGGGCAATCACAGTCACCAGCGGGTTCCTGGCCGGGAACGTAAAGCTGTACCAGCGAGCGGGCATCGTCCAGCGTGTGCCGCCGCGCTTTGCATAGGCAAGCTCCGCATCCACCTTACTCGTAGGGATTCTCTGATAGTCATGGTTTCCGAGGATCGCGTAAGCAGGGCAGTCGAAGACGGATTTCGGATAAAGATCTTCAAAGTGCGTCTTCCACCGTGGCGAATCGACGCCTC
>DASTSJ010000315.1:0-4609 GCA_035760765.1 Edaphobacter sp.
CGAGTTCTTTATCCAGGATGACTGGAAGGCGTCCCCGCGCCTGACCATAAACGCCGGGCTTCGCTGGACCCTCAATTTTCCCTCCACGGAGGCACACGACCAGGGAGCCGTCTTCAATCTCGCCACACAGAAGTATCAGTACCTCGGAAAGGACGGCTTCTCCCGATCTGCCCGCGAGCTGCACTACGGCAACCTCGGTCCTCGCCTCGGCTTCAGCTACATGGCCACCCCAAAGACCGTCATCCGGTCCAGCTACGGCATCATCTTCATTGAGCAGACGGGCATCACGACTCCATTCACCACGCCGCAGTTCCCCTTCCTGCAGACCGTCCAGCAGAGCTCGCTCGACAGCATTCATCCGGCGTTCGTCTTGTCTAATGGCCCCTCTGTCGCACCAATTGCGCTCGATGATAACGCCGGACTTGGCCAGGGCGTCTTTACGGTCAACCGCAAACTCGGCTCCGGCTATGTTCAGCAATGGAACCTGGCTTTCCAGCACGAGCTGACCCGCGATCTCGCTATCGAAGTTGCCTATACAGGCTCAGTCATCACCCGCGTCGGCATCCCTGATACCAACCTCAACCAGCTCACCGTCGATCAGCTTGCGCTTGGCTCTGCCCTCACAGCGACGACAAACAACCCCTACTACGGCCAGATTCCAGCCTCCTCTTCCATCGGGGGCAGAACGGTCTCCGTCGCCCAGTTGATGAAGCCGTATCCTCGCTTCCTCACTGTCTCGGCCTTCCGCAACAACACAGGCCGGACGAACTACAACGCAGGCGAGATCAAGATCGAAAAGCGGACCAGCTATGGCCTCACCGCAACCCTGAGCTACACCCACTCGAAGCTGATGGATGACGCCTCCTCCGTCTTCGACTCCTCCATCCTCACCGGACCTGTCGCGAACTATCCGGTTGCCGACAGCTTTAACCCGTCACTCGAGCGCGACGCCTCTCTGGGCGATATGCCCAACATCACTGTCGGCTCCGCCGTCTACGCCATTCCTTTAGGCCGAGGACATCAGTACGCCTCTACCGGCATCGCCTCTTGGCTGCTCGGCGGGTGGAACATTAACGGCCTGATCACCCTGCAGAGCGGAATGCCATTCGCGATCACCCAGGCCACAAACTTCAATGCCTTCGCCGGCTTCGGAACTCAACGCCCCACCATTCATGGACGCACCAATCTCCCCACAGATAAGCGGACCGTCGCTCACTTCATCAATACCGCAGCCTTCTCGATAACCCCTCAGTTCAAGCTCGGCAATGCGTCGCGCGATCCCGCTCGCGGCCCTGCCTATCGCGATCTCGATCTCGGACTGATGAAGAACACAAAGCTCAGCGAGCGTGCGAGTCTCGAACTACGGGGAGAGGTCTTCAACGTCACCAACACCCCTGCCTTTGCGCAACCCGCCGCCAAGGTAGGCACACCAAACTTCGGCTCGATCACCGCTACAACATCAGACCCGCGCGTCGTGCAGGTCGCGGCCAAGCTGCATTTTTAGAGTGGCTGCCTCTTCATTTTGTATGGAAAAACTTCTGATTGATATCAGGCCAGAACTCCTTAAACGTGAGGCTGGCAGAGTCAATAATGCAGCTCGTGAGCCATCGCTGCCCCACCTTCGTCCAGGTCTGATACCGATCCGGATAGTAGACTGTCGACAACCCCGATGCGGCGCCCGCACCAACGATCTCCGACGCGTTGAAGACATTCCTTCCAGCATCACTCCGAGTGACCAGAACCCTCGTTGCCGCATAGAACGCCCGGCTGCCGATGCTTCCATGACCCCGCGTGTAGAAGCGATTATCCTGCCGGAAGACCACAGGCATAAGTCCGCTCACCATGAAGTTCTCGTCCGCCGTATCCAGCAGCGTGTGGTAGAAGTAGCGCCCATAACCCTCCACGCCCTGATGGAACTCAGGGTAAGAATCCGTCGCCATCGAAACGCCCGACTGAATCGCCGACAGCAGGATGGACGAGTAGTCAAAGCTGTTCTTCGCAGCGATGACAAACTTCTCTTTGGGTGACTGCGGGGGAGGCATGCTATCGGCAGACACCGCATTAAAATTCGGCATCACACCAAGAATGCGACGTGTCTGCTGCGGACCATCCGGCTGCTGCTCCGGCTGCTGCTTTCCTGCCGCAGCGGAAGTCGACGCCTGTCCCTGCTGAGCCACCACAGAAGGGTCATCCGGCAACCCGGCAACATCAGGCACGACCGCTGCTTCTGTCCCACCAGCTTCCGCATAGCTGCGCATCCCACCAATGAATAACAACACAAAAGCCAGTACACAAATCTTCAGGACTTTCAGAGAATCATGGGTACGTAAGGGCATAGTGATTAAACGCACCTTTGCCGAAAAAGACGCTAAGCGGCCACGGTTTTTCCTAAGAGAGCCTCTGTTCTAACCCCACACTCTTCGCAACGCTCACCAGAATCTCAAGCGCCTGATCAATCTGTTCACGCGTATGCTCGCTCGTCATAATTGTCCGAATGCGCGCCTTCCCCTCCGGCACAGTCGGGAATGCGATCCCCGTCGCCATCAGCCCCGCCTCGAAGAGTGCACGCGAGAACTCCATCGTCTTTCTTCCATCGCCAATGATGATCGGCGTAATCGGCGTCTCGCTCGCCGGGGTCGTTCGTCCGCCAACGTCGAACCCTGCCTTCGCCAGCTCATCCTTGAAGTACCGCGAATTCGACCACAACCGATCGATGCGCTCCGGCTCACTCTCCAGCAGATCAAACGCCGCGATGCACGTCGCCGCAACCGACGGCGGGTGCGATGTCGAAAACAAAAACGGCCGTGCCCGATGGTAGAGATACTCAATCAGATCCTTCGACCCGCATACGTAACCACCCAGCGCTCCAATCGCCTTCGATAGAGTCCCCACCTGCACATCAACGCGATCCGTGCAGTGAAAGTGATCGACAGAACCGCGTCCATTACGCCCCAGCACACCCGACGCATGTGCATCATCCACCATCATCAGCGCGCCGTACTTCTCCGCCAGATCGCAAAGCTTGTCCACCGGGCCAATATCGCCGTCCATCGAAAACACGCCGTCCGTGATGATCAGTTTGCGACCCGGTTCGTTCTCGATGTCCTTCAGCAGCTCTTCGCAGTGCGCCGCATCCTTATGGCGAAACACTTTGATCTTCGCCCGCGAAAGGCGCGCCCCATCGATGATGCTCGCATGATTCAGCTCATCGGAGAGGATGAAATCCTCCTTGCCCAGGATGCTCGAGACCGTCCCCGCATTGGCCGTGAAGCCCGACTGAAAGACGACGCAGGCCTCCACACCCTTGAAGGCCGCAATCTTCTCTTCCAGCTCCATGTGGATCCTCATGGTTCCGGCAATGGTCCGCACCGCGCCCGATCCAACACCGTACTTCCGGATCGCATCAATCGCGGCTTCGCGAAGTTTGGGATGGTTGCACAATCCCAGGTAGTTATTGGAGGCAAGATTAATGACGCGCTTTCCGTCGTAGGTACACACCGGCCCCTGCTCATCTTCCAGCACGCGCAGCTTGAAGTACGTCCCTCGCTGCTTCAGGTCGTTCAACTGCTCGGTCAGATAGGCCATCTGTGGCCGTACACGCGATCCAGTGCTCATGCTGTCATCCTATCCCTTCCGTGGCTCCTGGAGCTTTGCGGCTGCAGCCATCATTTAATCTGTAAGCTGCATCTAACGTTCCCGTCCCGCGGATTTGCGAGTCGCTCCGCGAGGAAGGCGATCATTCGTCACCACAATAGCGACTCCGAACGAAATGAGGCCCGCACGTACGATGAACGTTAACTCAGAAAAGCAAAGCCCCTCCCCAGTATTTCGACTCGTCATAGCCACCCTGCTCTCGACGGCCCTTGTCACAGGCTGTGGCAAATCAAAACAAGAACAGGCAATCGAACAAGCCAAAAAGCAGGCAGCCGCCACAGGTCAGGCTCAACAGGTCGTGTCCGTCGACAAAAACGGAAACACCGTGACCACGGTCGTCCAGCCACCTGTTCCCGGCCAGAAAGGTCAGCAGATCACGACCACCGTCACCCCTGCCTCTTCTGTGCCGGCGAATGCTCCGGCGGTTGCGGGAGGACAGCCCGCAGTGGCGCCCCTGCAAAACGAATCTGTTGCCGCCGCACAGGGCCAGGGTCAGGCTCCGCAGCCCCAGGCCCAGCCCCAGATCGCCACACCCGGAAATCCCGTCGTCGTTCCCGCTGACGTCCAGATACCCGCTGGAACCACGCTAGCCATTCGCATCAATCAGCACATCAGCGTGAAGACCAGCCGCGCCGGCGATCACTTCGATGGTGAGATCGCCGAGCCCGTCACCAACGACAGCGGCCGCGTCATCGTTCCTCGCGGAACGCCCGTCGGAGGTGTCGTGGCCGCCGCTCACAAGCGCGGACACTTCAAAGGCGCTTCCATCCTGCAACTGCGGCTCACCTCGATGACGCTCAACGGAACCCGTTATCCGCTCCAGACCAGCAGCCTCACCCGCACCAAGAAAGGAAAGGGCAAGCGCTCCGCAGCCTTCATCGGCGGGGGTAGCGGCCTTGGCATGCTGATCGGTGGCGTAGCCACCGGAGGCACCGGCCTCCTGATCGGCGGTCTC
>DASTSJ010000316.1:0-6606 GCA_035760765.1 Edaphobacter sp.
GACCAAGCAGGCGATGCGGCGCATGGACCATGCACGACGTCAGCTGGAAGAGAACAAGGACAAGGTTGAGCTGGCGCTGCATGCAGACGACGTGGAGCGCATCCGCGCGAAGGGGAAGATGGCGGCGGTGCTGGACATTGAAGGCAGCTACGACCTTGATGGCGATCTCGGAGTGCTTCGCGATATGTACCGCCTGGGCCTGCGTTCGGCGCAGCTTTCGGCGCATAACTGGGACCAGAACTATGCCGATTCATGCTGCTCGGCCCCGAAGGTAAATGGATTGAATGCGCACGGGCGCGCAGTCATCAAGGAGATGAACAAGCTGGGCATGATGATCAATGTGTCGCATGCCTCGGACGAGGCGGTATCGCAGGCGATCGATGCGAGCGAGGTTCCGGTGATCGCGACGCACCATGGCTTGCGGCAGGTGAACAATATTCCGCGCAACATGCCGGACAAGCTGCTGGAGAAGCTGGCGGCGAAGGGCGGCGTGATCGGGTTCCAGATTGGAAGCGAGTTCAACTACCTGCCTGAATATAAGTGGATTACCGCGGAGCGCGGGAAGACGTTCTTCGATACGGCGAGCATTCCTGACAAGGTGAAGGGCAAGACGATCTACGAGATCGATGCGATGGTCGCGTCAGCGTATCCGATGCCGGGAGCGAAGGTGCCGGATTCGGTGATGATGGCAGTCGATGACTGGGTGGGCGTCATCGATAAGGCGATCAAGCTGGTGGGAGAAGATCATGTCGCGATTGGCACGGACTTCGATGGCGGACCTACTCTGGCGCGAGGGATGCGCGATGTGCGGGATCTGCCGATGGTGACGGATGCGATGCTGCGGCGGGGGTACAGCGAGGAGAGGATCGACAAGTTCTGGGGCGGGAACCTGTTGCGCTTTTTCAGGAAGGTGAGCGAAGGCAAGGCTTAAGAATTTGGTGCGGGACCTCTGTAAACAGAGGTCCCGCAGACCGCTAGCGCAAGACGAACGAGTAGAGGGTATCGCCCGCAGCCGCAACGACGTACTGAAGTCCATCGAGTTCAAACGTAATCGGGCCGTTGGTGACGATGCTACCGAGGCCTGCGTGCCAGAGGATGTTCCCCGTGGTGGCGTTGAAGGCGACGAGGTTCGAGGTTGTATCGCCGGTGAAGAGCACGTTACCGGCGGTGGTGAGAATACCGGAGCGGCCGCCGGCGGTCGGCCACTTGTGGTTCCAGCGAACTTTGCCGGTCTTGTAGTCGAGGGCGCGCAGCGAGGCGCTGGACCAGCCTCCGCGGTCGTTCCCGGCCCAGCCTTCCGGCTTCTTGTTGTTGTCGTAGATGTAATAGACGCTGTAGGCGTCATACGCAGGCACGTAGAAGAGGCCAGTGAGAGGGCTGAAGCTGGGTGGGTACCAGTTGGCTGCGCCTGCCTGGTTCGGCGCGACGAGCGAGCCATTGGTGTGGGCCATCTTCTCAGGATTGGGGATGGGCGATCCTTTATCGTCCACGCCGAGCGTCCAGTTCTGCTTGGCGAACGGCGCGGTCAGCAGATTCTTCCCGTTCGTGCGATCTACAACGAAGAACCATCCATTGCGACTGGCCTGCGCAAGGAGCTTGCGCTTCTGGCCTTTGATGATGCCGTCGAAGAGCACGGGCGTCTGCACGGCGTCCCAGTCGTGGGTGTCGTGCGGGTTGGGCTGGAAGTACCAGACGAGCTTGCCGGTATCGGGGTTGAGGGCGCAGATGGTCGAGGTAAAGAGGTTGGCTCCAGGCCGTGCCAGACCATTGATGACGGGCTGCGCGTTGCCGGTTCCGAAGTAGTAGAGGTTGAGTTCGGGATCGTACGTTCCGGCGACCCAGGTCATGCCGCCGCCGTGCATCATGGCTTCGTCGTTGGGCCAAGTCTTTGCTTCAGGGGTTCCGGGCTCAGGGTGCGTGTACCAGCGCCACTGCAGCGCGCCGGTATCAGGATCGTGAGCTTCGATGTACCCAGGATTATCGAAGTCATCCCCGCTGATGCCCACCATGACGTGGTTCTTCACGATGACCGGGGCGACGCTGCCGAAGTAGAACTGGTCGGGGTTGCCGATGGAGGCGTGCCACTTTTCGCGCCCGGTGTTGCGGTCGATGGCGACGAGGTTGCAGTCCTCGGTCTCGAAGTATACGGTGTCGCCCTTCACAGCGGCTCCGCGATTGCCGATTGCCTCGCCGCCCTTGCTGGCCCAGTCGAACTGCCACAGCTTGCGTCCAGTGCGGGCGTCGACTGCCCAGACGTGACTGGGAACGGTGAAGTAGAGAATGCCGTCGACTTCGAGCGGAGTTGCGGAGATGCGCTTGCCACCAGCCGTGGTGGTCTCGATGCGATAGGTCCAGGCAAGCGAAAGCTGCTTGACGGTGGTGGTGTTTATCTTTGCGAGCGAGCTGTAGCGGCGGCCAGAGTAGTCGCCGTTGTACGTAGGCCAGCTGTCGGTGAGCTTTGAAAGAGCAGCCGTCGAGGTGCTGGCGGACTCTTCCTGGGCGTGCGACAGCGGCGGCAAGAGCAGAAGAGCTAGGACAGATGCAGCGAAGATCTTTTTCATTTGAGCGTGGCCAGGTAGGTCGTCAGGTTGTGGATGTCGGCGTCGGTGTACTTATCGAGCAGCGCAATGTGCCCCGCATAGGGATCGTCTTCCGTCACCTTGATACGAGCGGTGCGATTGAAGGAACGAGTCTCACCAGATTTCTCGCGCAGGGTGACGGTGAAGTCGTCCAGGCGGACGAGGTCGCCCGTATAGCTCTTACCCGACGGAAGCTGAACCGTCACCTGAACCTTCTTCCGAAGAAACAGGCCAAAGTTGGGGAAGAGGAACTTCTGCTGCAGAGCTGCAGGGGTGTATCGCGTGCCGACGTGTGCAAGGTCTCCTGTGGCGGAGTGGCATTTGTTGCAGCCGCCTGCGCCGTTGAAGTAGGCCTCGCCGGCCTTCACGTCGCCGCTCAGCAGATTGGTGGGCTGCGCGTTGTAGCCGCTCCTCAGGATGCTGTTGATGGATTGGGTAAGAAACTGCGACAAATCAGCGAGTTGCTTTTCGTCGAATTTGAAATTATGTCCGGGACCTTTCGCGAGCAGCGGGCCGAGCTCCTTGCCATAGAGCATCTGCCGACGATCGTGGAGCACGGGGATCGAACGCAGAAGGTCAGGTGCGCCGGCGGTTCCACGGGCGTCTTCGCCGTGGCAGCGTGCGCAGTTGGAGGCGTAGATTTTGGCTCCTGCCTCGGCAGATTCCGGTTTGACTGGGGAACGGGGGAATTGGGCGTGCGATGGAAGCACCCCAATCAACAGGAGAAAGGTGGCTGGTGCGAGGTGCCTGACTAGCTTCTTCAAGTGGATCGACTCCGCTTTATTGGTTCCGTGTACTGTACGTCGCGATGTTGGACAAGATACCGTGAATCCATTTTCGATGCGTCGTGGAGCATGGCACTTGTCGCGTTTACCTTTATACTTGGTTGCCAGCTTTTGGGAGACAAAATGAATCGCAGAGAGTTTCAAAAATTGTCCTTAGCCGCTTCGGTGGCGTCGTTGCTGCCAGGCAAGAACGTTTTGGGATCAACTATGGCTGCCGCGCCAGCAGACAACGCAGGCCACAAATTTTCGGTCATGCTGTGGACGCTGCCTAAGGGCCTGACGTTTGAGCAGCAGCTGGAACTGGCTGCGGGAGCCGGATTTAATGGGGTCGAGGTAGGGAGAGAGTACGAGACGTGGACTCCGGAGGAGTGGAAGAAGAACCTGGCCAAGCAGCATGCCCTGGGAATCGCCGTGGATAGCGCTGTGCCAGGGCGGAATCCATTGGCGGACCACACAAAGCGGCAGGCACTGCATGACGACCTGATGAAGGCGGTTCCGGGAGCGAAGGAGCTTGGCTGCAAGCAGTTTATCTACACGGCGTATACGCGCGTCCCCGGACAGAGCGACCAGGAGAAGAAGGCGGCGATTGTGGACTCGCTGAAGTATGCTGCTGATCTGCTGGAGAAGGAGCAGATCGAGATCGTACTGGAGCCGATTGACCTGCTGGAGTACCCCAAGGAGGCGGTTCCGAGCGTAGCCGAGGCCTTCGAGATTACTCGAGCGGTAGGCAGCCCGAGGGTGAAGGTGCTGTACGACTTCTACCACGAGCAGAAACAGGCCGGAAACCTGATCGAGAAGCTTGAGAAGAACATTGACCAGGTGGGTCTGGTCCACATTGCCGATGTTCCTGGAAGGCATCAGCCGGGTACGGGCGAGGTCAACTACGACAACATCTACCGCAAGCTGGCCGAACTGCACTACGACCGCTATATCTGCATGGAGTTCATGTCGACCGGCGATCCGCAGACGACGCTGAAGAATGCGCGGCTGGAGGCGATCAAGGCGATGCAGTCGGTTTAGCTGAGTGGGGCGAAGGATTCCTATCTTTCCTGTGACGTCTGTGGCGCTCCGGGTGAAAGACAGGGATTCTTCGCTGCGCTCAGAATGACGGATCGTTGTGGCCTATTGTGTCTCACGAGGAACTGCTAGTCTCTCCAGGGCTGGCAGTCGGGGCACCAGTAGGTGGAACGCGCCCCGGTGCCTTGGCGTCGCATAAGGATTGTGGCGCCGCAGCGTCGGCACTCCTGGTGCTGCCTTCCGTAAACCCATAGACGCTCGCGGCGGTCGGTGGCGTGAGTGGTGCGCCGGTTTCCAGAATAGGTGACGATGCCGTCGCCCTTGCCGTCGATCACGTTTGCTTTCATGTAGCGGTGTGCGAACTCGACGAGTCGCTCGATCTCTGTGGCAGTAAGGGTGCTGACAGTGCGGAAGGGATGGACTCCGGCGGAGAAGGCGACCTCGCTTTTGTAGACGTTGCCGAGTCCGGCGAGTACGCGCTGGTTGAGCAGGGTGTTTCCTACTTCAGCTGACGGTGATTTAAGGGTGTACTCCTTCATACGTTCGACGCCTTGCTGGAGAGTGAAGTCTGCGGAGAGGATGTCAGGGCCGAGCTTCGGAATCTGCGAGCTGCGTTCGAGCGTGCGAGCGGTATAGAACTCGGCCACGGGAACGTTGAAGGCGACGGCCTGCCATTCGGAGGTCGTGATGACGATCCGCATGCGCGAGCGGGGCATCTGCCAGCGCTCGCCGGTGCGGTAGAGATGCCAGCTTCCGCTCATCAGCATGTGGGTGGCGAGGATGAGGTCGCCGCTGAATTGGATGAGGAGCCACTTGCCGCGGGACTCGACAGTCGTGATGGTGCGGCCGGTGATGGGAGTGTTGTCGTCGACGCTGGCGATCTTGGCTAAGGCAGTTTCGAAGCCGGTGACAACCTTTCCGCCGATGGCGCGTTGCAGCGCGCGGGCGGATCGATAGATGGTATCTCCCTCAGGCATTCGGCCTCGACTCGGCTTTGACGCCGGGCAGGGTGGGAAGACGGCGGCGCACGTTGAGGCCCATGGCTCCGGGGGTGAAGCCTGCATCGAGAAGATAACGCGACATCCAGTGCTCGGCGACGGGGGTGCCGTTGATAGTTGTGATCAGGATTCCGCCGCGTGCTTCGGTGTCTTCATCCGGCTGCTGAGCGTGATGAAAGAGGAAGTCTGCGAGGGCTCGGGCGAAGTTCGAGCGTTGCGGTTCGTCTTCAGGAAGGAAGACTTGAAGCGCCGGGTTTCCGCGCCTTAGGTAGGCGGTGAGATAGCCGTTGCACAGGATGACGCGTGCGCCAACGCTGCGGGTGAGCGATGAGGCTTCGTCTCCACCCGCTGGCCATCGGAGCAGTGCGCCGTAGGGATTTGCGGGGTCGGTTGCGGC
The DNA here is from genome assembly GCA_035760765.1 of Edaphobacter sp. Classification (GTDB taxonomy): domain Bacteria; phylum Acidobacteriota; class Terriglobia; order Terriglobales; family Acidobacteriaceae; genus Edaphobacter. The sequence goes on from DASTSJ010000316.1 coordinate 5,777, forward strand.
GAGTTGGATCATCTCGATACGGTCGGGATCGGCCTGTCCGACCGCTCCGGTGCGCAGCGAGCGAAGGAGATCGACTGCTGCGGGAAGTGCGAACTGCGTGGCTCCGAGATCGGCCGCGAAGTAGCCTCGGCGAATCTTTCCGCTTTCTTCCATTGCTTTGAGGACGTCGTAGACGGCAGAGAATCCGCCGGAGATGTTTTCGGCGTGTGCCGTTTCGCGGAAGACGACGCCGTAGCGATTGAGCAGCTGCTGTGCGAGGGCATGACGCCACGCGGTTGCACGCTGCTGTTGATCGGCGAAGGCAGCGGATTGGAGCGCCCATCGGCCCTGGCCGGTTGGCGGTGTGGTTCTGCGGGAACGGAAGCTGAGCTGGTTATGGACGCGGCGTGTTCCACGCTTGGAGGTGGATGGTTTTTCGCAGTAGGCGCGCAGTGCGGAGAGGCCGTCGTTGGTGATGAGGCCCTTCCAGACGAGCGACCAGAGAGCGTCGAGGGTTTCGCCGGGATAGCCGCCGCCGAGGCCGTCGTGCAGGTCCTGGAAGAAGGATGCGCCGCGAGCGCGGAGGTAATCGATGATCTGCTGCTCGCGGTCGTTGAGCGGGGTGGGGTTGTCCTGCGCGGCCGGCCAGAGTGAGGACAGCTTCTCTGAGAGGTAGAGCGCAATTCTGCCGTCGCGCTCGCCCAGGGGGTCGAGGCCGACCCACACGACCTCGCCAGCGGCGATGAGGATGTCGAGATCGGAGGGCCGATAGTTGAGGACGCGGGTCGGAAGGATCTCGGATTCGAGGATGGAGGCGGGCAGGTGCGCTCCCTGAAGAGTTTCGATGACGT
>DASTSJ010000317.1:0-6980 GCA_035760765.1 Edaphobacter sp.
AACCCCTCCGCTACGGTATAGAGCATGAATCCCAGAATGACCCCGTAGGTCGTTCCCAGCACACCTAGCTGCCATCCAGTCACATCGTTGATTCCCTTGCGGCTCTCAATGGGCCACCAGCGATTCAGCACGGTGACGACAAACAATGAGACTGCGAGAGAGCCGAGGATCAGCAGAGAACTCTGCGTATACGTGAACATGTGCGGATCACCTTCCAGTTCGCCGGTGACAGGGTACCGTGTTGGCTCCTGTTTTTCTCATTCATTCTGAATTGTGAATTGGTTTTGCGGCACTTCCGGCATCCGGCGGCCGCGTACAGAGCAAACTCCTGATTTCGCCGGTATTACGGGCAATGAGGCGCATCGGGGGTCATCCCCGTTTCGGGGGCGAACCATTTACACTGATATCTGGGTAGTATCTCGTTCCCAAACGAAGGACACAGGTTTGTTTAACTCAGTCATAGCAAAAGTCTTTGGAACCAGTAACGACCGCGCAGTCAAGCGGATGATGCCGACCGTTGCCCAGATCAACGCCCTCGAGCCTGCCATGCAGGCCCTGAGCGATGAAGAACTGCGCAACAAGACGGTGGAGTTCCGCAAGCGGATCGCGGATGCCCTTGCGGGAATAGAAGATACCCCGGAGAACGCCGAAGAGCGTCATGCCGCGGAGAAGGCCGCTCTCGATGCTCTGCTGCCCGAAGCCTTTGCCGTCGTCCGCGAAGCTGGCCGCCGCGTCGTCCAGATGCGCCACTTCGACGTGCAGTTGATCGGGGGCATGGTTCTCCACTCCGGCAAGATCGCCGAGATGAGGACCGGCGAAGGTAAGACGCTGGTTGCAACGCTTCCCTGCTATCTGAACGCACTCGCCGGTCGCGGCGTCCACGTCGTTACCGTCAACGACTATCTGGCAAAGCGAGACGCCGAGTGGATGGGCAAGATCTATGGCTTCCTGGGCCTGTCCGTTGGCGTCATCGTGCATGATCTCGACGACGCCCAGCGGCGCGAGGCTTATGCCTCCGACATCACCTACGGAACCAACAACGAGTTCGGCTTCGACTACCTCCGCGACAACATGAAGTTCGAGGTTGCCGACCAGGTGCAGCGCGGTCACTACTACTGCATCGTCGACGAGGTGGACTCCATCCTGATCGACGAAGCTCGCACCCCGCTGATCATCTCCGGCCCGACCGACCAGACCACAGACAAGTACTCTCGCGTCAACGTCATTATCCCCAGCCTTGAGCAGGGTGAACTGATCGAGACACTCGAGACCAAGACCTGGACCGGCGACTTTGTCGTCGACGAGAAGGCCCGCGCCATCACCATCACCGACGAGGGATGGGAGAAGATCGAAAAGCTGCTCGGAATCGGCAACATCGCCGATCCTGAGAACTGGGACCTGAAGCACCATGTCGAAGTCGCTGTGAAGGCGCACGCCCTTTACAAGCGCGATGTCGAGTACGTCGTCAAGGACGGCGAGGTCATCATCGTAGACGAGTTTACGGGCCGCTTGATGCCCGGCCGGCGCTGGTCCGATGGCCTGCACCAGGCCGTCGAAGCCAAGGAAGGCGTCACCATCCGCAAGGAAGACCAGACGCTGGCGACCATCACCTTCCAGAACTACTTCCGCATGTACAAGAAGCTGTCGGGTATGACCGGTACGGCTGAAACCGAAGCATCCGAGTTCGACAGCATCTACAAGCTCGACATCGTCGTCATCCCGACCAACCGGCCCATGCTGCGCATCGAGTATCCGGACGTGGTCTATCGCACCGGCAAGGAGAAGTACTTCGCCGTCGCCGACGAGATTGCAAAGCTGCATGAGAAGCGCCAGCCGGTTCTGGTAGGAACGACCAGCATCGAGAAATCGGAGCTGCTCTCGGAGATCCTCAAGCGTAAGGGCGTCCGCCACGTCGTGCTGAATGCCAAGTTCCACGAGAAGGAAGCGGAGATCGTTGCCCAGGCCGGACGCCTGGGCATGGTCACCATCGCGACCAACATGGCTGGCCGCGGTACGGACATTCTGCTGGGCGGCAACGCCGACTTCATGGCCCGCCAGGACCTCGTCCGCAAGCAACAGGCGCGCTCCGTCTCTGTCGCCGAGGGAGCCATCTCCCCGGTCGCCGGTCCGGGCATGTTCCGCTTCTACTACCAGGGTCAGGAGTTCGAGACGACCCAGGAGGCCTGGGACGCTGCCGTAGCCGCCCACTCTTCCGCCGCCCAGAAGGAACGCGACCTCGTCGTCGAAGCAGGCGGTCTCTTCATCATCGGCACGGAGCGGCACGAGAGCCGCCGCGTCGACAACCAGCTCCGCGGACGCGCCGGACGCCAGGGCGACCCCGGTGCCTCGCGCTTCTACCTCTCTCTCGAAGACGACCTCATGCGCATCTTCGCGCGCGAGTGGGTCTCGACCCTGCTGCAGCGCCTGGGCATGGAAGAGGGAGTTCCCATCGAGAGCGGCATGATCTCCCGACGCATCGAGGCTGCCCAGAAGGCCGTCGAAACGCAAAACTTCGAATCGCGCAAACACGTTCTCGAATACGATGACGTGATGAACAAACAGCGCGAGGCGGTGTACGGCCTGCGCAAGCAGTTGATGGAGGGCGTCGACCAGAAGCAGCTCATCACCGACGACTATCTCTCGACTGTCCTCTCGAACCTCCTGGACGAGTACGCTCCCGATAAGGTCAACCCCGAGGAGTGGAAGACGGAAGAGCTCTTCTCAGCCCTGTATGACCAGTTCGGCGCTCACCTTGAGAATGAGGTCGATGTCACCAATCTCGGACGCCACGAACTCGGAGAAACCCTCTTCGAGAAGCTTGGCGGACGCTATGAGATCAAGGAAAAGATCCTCGGGCCGCAGGCGATGCGCTACCACGAGCGCGTCGTGATGCTAAGCGTCCTCGACGGCCTGTGGAAGGATCACCTCCTGCAGATGGACCACCTCAAGGAAGGCATCGGGCTGCGCGGTTACGCCCAGCAGGATCCACTGGTCGCCTACAAGAAGGAGTCCTTCGAGATGTTCGAAGCCATGATGCTCCGCTTCCAGGAAGACACGCTGCGGCATCTCTTCCGGATGCAGATCATCGGGCCTGACGGCAATCCCATCGAGAGCGTGGAACAGCTTCCTCCCGGATTCGGCGGCTTCAATGCCCCTTCTTCCGAGCCGGAGACCGTTTCCGTCTCCGCCCCTTCCCAGCAAACCCAGCAGCAGCCTCCAGCAGCCGCAGCTGAGCCAGCAGGAGTACCGATCCCCACGCGCGCGCCTTCGACCACGATCGATGCGCTCGAGCGGGAGTTCCAGCGCAGGAAGCAGAGAGAGCTCGATCAGGCACGAGCCGCGGGCGCGTCCACCGCAGCCGGCAACGGCAACACGCCGCGTCTCACCGGCGACAAGGTCGGCAGAAATGATCCCTGCCCGTGCGGATCCGGCAAAAAATTCAAGAAGTGCCACGGCGTCGAGGCATAGCGCAACACAAATGCTGCACAGAACAAAGGGCGGACATCATGTCCGCCCTTTTCGTGGCTTGCAAAATGTTTCGCTCTACTTCTCGAGGTCGTCCAGCAGCAGGCGCGCCTTGGTGGCAAGGGTCTTCGCGCCTTCAACGTCGCCGGAGTTCAGAGCGTCCTTCGCCTGCCGATGAAAGTTCCGGATGCGGCTGACCTGAGACCGCTCCTGATGCACCTTGGCGGAAGGCAACGCACTCAAACGCTGGCCAATGGATGCGATTAGTTCGGCGGCCTCCTGCTGCGCCTGCGGACTTGCCTCTCCTCCCAGCGAGAGGGATCCTATTGGATCAGCCTCAGCGGGAGCTGCGGGAGTGGCGGCATCGGCTGGCGCATTCGCTGTGGAAGCTGAGCTCGCAGACTGCGCAGTGGAGCGACGTCTCCGTTCGTGACGTGGCGCGATTCCAGTGGCCATGGGCACCGGGGGCAGATCGGCCTGCACTGGCGGAATCATCGGTGGAGGATCGGGTTCAGGACTTTGAAGAATGGCTACGGGCTGAATGACAGCCGGCCGAGGAGGCAATACAGGCTTATGACGGCATCCAGTCAGGCCGATGGCCATGGCGCAGCCCAATCCGGTTCCCCGGAGGGCTGTCTTCACCAATCCTGTTAACCTTCTGCTTCGCATTAGACGTGCTCTCCGACGACCCTGCGGCTGGAACCGGAGGCCATTCCCTTTCTTGTCTCTCCAGAGGAGGCTACCGGCAACCTCAACGTAAACGTAGTTCCCCGATCCGGAGCCATCGGATTTGCATCCGACCGGACATCAAGGGCCCCTCCGTGCATCTGCAGAATTCGATACGTCATCGCCAGTCCGATTCCGCTGCCCTTTGGCTTTGTGGTGAAATACAGTTCAAAGATACGCGGAAGAACATCCGGCGGGATACCTTCTCCTTCGTCGGTGACCTCAACGACTGCAAACTGGTGATCGCGACGCAGGTTTATCGTAAGCTTTCCTCCCTGCGCCATCGCCTGCATTCCATTCAGCATCAGGTTTAACAGCGCCTGGCGAATAAGTTCTGCGTCTACCCGTATCGGGAAAGGTTCCCCGGAAGCATTTACTACCACCTGCACGCCGTTGGAGCGCATCTCGGCGGCCATCAGCTCGACAACGGAGCTCACAACCTGGCGAAGATCATGCTCCCTTAGCTTCAATTCCATGGGGCGGGAGAAGTCCGCCAGTGTCTGGACCACACGATCGAGCCGCTGCATCTCGCCCGCCAGAATGTCGACATGACGTTGCGCGTCCCCGAATCCCGCGGCCCCGGCATTGGCGAGCTTGCTTCGCAGGAGCTCAAGATGGACCACCATCGCGTTAATCGGATTCTTAACCTCATGGCCGACTCCGGCAGTCAGACGTCCGATAGCGGCCAGACGGCGCGAGATTTCGAGCTCCTGGCCGAGCTGCATCATGGATTCGAGATCGCGCAGCGTGATCAGCGTGCCCATACTCTCGCCCATACCATCATCAAAGCGATCGATGGAGACCTGCACGCGGCGCCCGTCCTCCAGCGTCACGCTCTCAACCCCACCGGTCTCGCCGTCCGCAAACGCGGCCAGCACGGCTGCACCGAGGGCCGTTTCAGGCTTGAAGATCTCCTCAAGCTGCTTTCCAACCAGCTCTCCCTGGGGCTGGCTGACGAAGTACGCTACGGCATCCGAGACCATCACGGCACGGCGATCGGAGGTGAACAGCAGGACACCATCCCGCAGCGTATCCAGCATCTGATTCAGGTTCGCCTGCAGGGCCGTGTAGCCGGCCTCCGTGGAACGCATCTGCTGGCCGAGGCGGTCGATCGTCTCGGAGACCCGGACGACAGCGTCCGCGGTGGGCTTGATCGGCGGGGTAGCTTCTCCGGCCTGCAGAGTCAGCTTCTGCAGCTGACGGCTGATCTGCTCAATCGGCTGAAGGGCGGCGGTGGCCAGCACTGCCGCAGCCAGCATGGCCGCCACCGCTGCCAGAAGGGCGAAGAGCACCGCTGCCCGGAGCCAGGGCTCGTAGGAGTTCCGCAAAAAGGTCGAGCGCACGCCCACGTGCACCGTGAGAAATGGCCTGCCGTTTCGTTCCAGAACCTGGACCGAGTCGAAGACCTGCGGACGCCCGAAGACCTGCCTGCTCTGGTACGCAATGCTTCCGTTCTGAATGCTTTCGAGGCTGTACCGTTGCGGTGCAGCGTCATTCACCTCATCGGGATCGGTGCTGACGATAATGATGCCGCGGTCGTCCGTCACGCTGACATCCTGGACCGTCGGCGAATACCGGATGATTGCATTGATGACGTCAGCCAGCGGCTGATAGTTTTGCAGGGCGTCGGCAACTGCGGCTCGGAGAGCCTCCTCGCTTCCGTCCACAGGAGGATGGGCGCGCAGACCGGTCTCCACGGCCTGTCGCGTCATCAGGGTTACCTGGCTGGCAAGAACGCTGTTTGCCGCAGACGTCTGCTCGATTCTCTGGCGAAGAAGCTCGCCAACAAACAGAATCGACAGCACCACCACAATCGCAAACGTCAGTCCCGTGGCGGACACGACCAGCTTCGTCTTCAGCCGCATTCGTTAGTCCACCAGGGCAGAGTTGTTCGAGTATTCCTTCAGCTTGTTCTGCAGGGTCTTCGAACTGATGCCCAGAATCTCTGCGGCTTTTGTCTTGTTGTTGTGCGTCGACATCAGCGTCTTCAGGATCAACTGGCGCTCGGCCTCATCCACCGTCGTACCAACCTCGACACGAACCGTGTTCTGATCCTCCAGGTACCGCTCGACCTCGCTCGGGCGTGCGCCGTCCTGGTCGGCAGGGCGTCCCTGTTTGCCGATGGCCGGGGCAAAGCCAGGCTCTCCAAACTGCGGAGGAAGATGCTCCTGTCCTAACATCCCGGTCCCAGCCATGATGGTGGCGCGCTCGATCGTGTTTCGCAGCTCGCGAACATTGCCCGGCCAGGAGTAGGACATCAGCTTCTTGAGCAAACTGTCCTTCATGCCTGTGACGCTGCAGTTGTGCCGCTCGTTCATGTCCGCAATCATCTTCTGCGCGATTGGCGCAATGTCCTCCAGGTGCTCGCGCAGAGGCGGCATCTGGATGTTGAAGACGTTCAGCCGGTAGTACAGATCGCCGCGCAACTCGCCGGCGGCCACGGCCTGTTCAGGATCTTTATTGGTAGCAGCCACGACGCGAACATCGACTGGCGTCTCGGCCTTGCTTCCCAGGCGGCGCAGCTTACGGTCTTCAAGCACGCGAAGAAGCTTGGCCTGCGTCGCAGCTGGCATCTCGCCGATCTCGTCCAGCAGCAGCGTGCCCTCTTCGGCCAGTTCAAAGCATCCTGCGCGCCGCTCGAGAGCGCCAGTGAAGGCGCCCTTCTCATGCCCGAAGATCTCGCTCTCAATCAATGTCTCCGGAATAGCCGCACAGTTCACCGCGACAAAGGGCTTGTTGTGCCTTGAGCTCAGTTCGTGCAGCGCGCGCGCTACCAACTCCTTACCAGT
>DASTSJ010000318.1:0-5014 GCA_035760765.1 Edaphobacter sp.
CCCTCAGGCTTCACTCCATCGATACGCGCCGAGTGAACCACCTCGTTGTTCGGATACCAGAGCGGAATACCGGGAAGGTCTTCCGCCAGAATCTTCTGTACCTCGACGTACTCGGCGCGGCGTTTCTTCTGATCCGTCTCTCCGGCGGCCGCGGTGAGCAGGGAATCGACCCTGGGGTTGGTGTAGCGTCCACGGTTCGCTCCCTTCGGCGGGAAGGCCCCGGAACTATAGGTGTAGCGAAAGATGTCCGGGTCTTCATTGGAGCCGATCCAGCGCAGGGCATACATCTGGAAGGCCCCGCGGGTTACGTCGGCGTAGAAGGTTCCGAACTCCGCCGCGCGAAGATCAAGCTGAATGCCCGCAGCCCGCAGCTGCTGCTGCAGCACGATTGCCATCAATCGCGTCGTCTCGTCGGTCGAGGTCTTGAGCGTGATGTGGAGGCGAATCCCATCAGGCCCGGGATGAAAACCTGCCTCATCCAGCAACCGCTCGGCGCGCTTCACATCATGCGGGTACTGAGCCAGCTCGGCAGGAGCGGCCGCCGCCCAGTGCCCGGCAGGCAGGAGCGTATCAGCCAGCTTCGCCTGCCCGCGCCAGATGGCGTCCACGATTGCCTGGCGATCCATCGCGCAGGCGATTGCCTGACGGACCCGGCGGTCGCGCAAAACCGGATCGTTCACGTTGAAGTTGGTATAGATGACTACCGAGCTTGGACCGGATTCAATCCGGATGTTCGGGGCGTTCTCGAGCGCATGGAGCATGTCGAAGGTGAGGACATTACTCGCAAGATCAGCAGACCCCTTGCGCAGTTCGAGCGCGCTGGTGATTGCGTCCGGCACGACGGTAAACCGCACGCCGTCGATCTTCGGGGGTCCAGCCCAGTAGTCCGGGTTCCGGGCAACGATCACCTCTTTGTCCTGCACGGCGCTGACGAACTTGAACGGCCCCGAGCCAATCGGATGCAGGCCAAAGTCTCGGCCCGATCCTCGAGGAACCACGCCGAACAGCCCGTCGCTCATATTGAAGAGCAGTCCGGCATCAGGATGCTTGAGGTGCAAAACGAGCGTCAGCCGGTCGGTGACGTCGACGTGAGCTACCGAGGAGAACGATCCGCCCTTCGCCGTAATCAGCGTCCCATCGATCATGCTGCGGATCGTCCAGGCGACATCCTCGGCTTCGAGCGGACGGCCATCGTGAAAGCGAACACCATCGCGCAGATGAATGATGAGAGTGAGAGGATCGGGCTGCTCCCAGTGGGTTGCGAGCCACGGCTGCAGATTGTAGTGCTCGTCCTTCTTGACCAGAGCGTCGAAGATGACGCCCCCAACGCGCTCCGATTGAGCGTCCGTCCCCTGGCGCAGGTCGAGATTGTTCGGGCTGCTCTCGATGATCATCACGACGGTGTGCGGGTCTGCAGGTCGCCTGCTACATCCCGAAAGACCCGCCAGCAGGACCAGGCTGGCGATACGTGCAGTCAAGCCGCGCCGAGCAGATGAGCGCAGTCCATACACCCGTCGAAGGGTCATGCGCGGGTTACCTTGCCGAGAATGAGTGGACGGCAGGCTCCCGTAGCCGACGGTATGTTGCCAGGTAGATCGTTCCATGTGAGCCAGGCCAGCAGCGCGAAGGCCACAGCCTCCTTTGCCTGCGTGGGGATGCCAAGTTCATCCGTCGAACGCACGCGCACTCCAAGCGGCTCCAGGCCGTTGCGCAGCATCTGCATCAAGGCAGCGTTTCTTGCTCCCCCGCCGCCTACGATGTATTCGACGCGGCTCGCCATCGGTGCTTTCTGTCCCAGGTGCGGCCAGACGAATCTCCGGTAGGCATCGAGGATCGACTCGGCAGTGAGCGCGGTCGCAGTCGCCACGATGTCTTCGCTGGTCGCCTTTGAACGACGGCAGCGAGCAATAAAGCGGTCTACAAAGGCTTCGCCGAACTCCTCTCGTCCGCAACTTTTCGGAGGAGGAGCGGAATAGTAGGGATCACGGAGGAACTCTTCGACGACCGGTCGGAGAACCGCGCCGCGCCGCGCTACAGTGCCGTTTTTATCAAACGGTTTATGAAACAGCCGACTCATACAGGCGTCAATCACCACATTCGATGGACCGGAATCAAATGCGAGCACGTCGGAAGAGATAGCTCCCGCGGGAATCGCCGTCATGTTGGCGATTCCGCCTAGATTCTGTAGGACGCGACTGACCTTCTCGGACCGAAACAGAACGTAATCGAGCATAGGAACCAGTGGAGCGCCCTGACCCTGCGCTGCAAGATCAGCGGGGCGGAAGTCACTGATCACAGGCGTGCGCAGTTTCTCCGCGATCACCGACGCCTCTCCGATCTGCCATGTGCATCGCGTAGGACGCCCGAGGTATCTTGCAGCCCTGCCCTGGTGGTAGATGGTCTGTCCGTGGTTTCCGACGAGATCGATCTTCACGCCGTACTCCTGCGCGGCTGCGTGGACGGCCTCCGCGTAGATCTCTCCCAGTCGCCAGTGGAGGCGTGACAACTCGGCGACTGAGATTGACTTCGCATCCATTGCAGCGAGAACCGCACTACGGACTGCTTTGGGATAACGAAATTCGCGCGCTCCGATAAGTTTGATCTTCGGAACACCAGAAGCTGAAGCGCGAATCCTGCAGAGAGCAACGTCCACGCCGTCTGCTGAGGTCCCGCTCATCACGCCGGCAACGATCATCTCTTTCGTCCTGGTCATCCCTTTAGCTCCCGTTGCAACTCAGCGAGCAGATTCAGTGCCTCTCGCGGTGTTAGATCGTCGACGTCCAACTCCGCCAGGCGATCGACGATCCGCTGCGAGAGTGGCGTGAACATCGTCATCTGGAGTGCGGGAGTGTTGTTCGAGACTGCCTCGCGCACCTGCTGAGTCTCAGCGCGCTCATGCAGTTTGAGTACCTCGCGAGCACGACCGATGACCGCAGTCGGAATTCCAGCGAGGCGCGCTACTTCGATACCGTAGCTCTTACTCGCGGGGCCAGCTTCGACCGCATGCAGGAAGACGATGCCTGCTGCTGTTTCCTTGACTGTGACACGCAGATTGCGCAGGCGCTCGAGCTTTTCAGCAAGCAGTGTCAGCTCGTGATAGTGGGTCGCGAAGAGGGTGCGCGCGCCGATCTGGTCGTGCAGGTACTCGACCGTAGCCCAGGCAAGCGAGAGACCGTCATAGGTAGCCGTGCCTCGCCCCATCTCATCCAGAAGAACGAGGGAACGGTTCGTAGCAGAGTTGAGAATTGCCGCCGTCTCGGTCATCTCCACCATGAAGGTCGACCGTCCGCGAGCGACGTTGTCACTGGCTCCGATGCGGGTGTAGATGCGGTCCACCAGCCCAAGCCGCATCCGCTCCGCCGGGACGAAGCAGCCGCACTGCGCCATGATTACCAGCAGGGCCGTTTGACGCAGATAAGTGCTCTTGCCACCCATATTAGGCCCGGTGATCAGCAGAATCGATGGCCCACTGTCCGCGTCTAGATGGACCGAGTTGGGAACAAATCTTCCGGCGCCGGATTCCTCGAGGCGGCGCTCGACGACAGGATGACGTGCCGCAACAAACTCCAAGGTGCCCGTCTCTTCGATCGCAGGCCGGGTCCATCCTCGCAGCGCAGCGAGATGAGCGAAGCAGGCCAGCAGATCGACCTCGGCGACGCGACGCGCAGTCTCGCGGATTCTTCCCGCGGCGTCGAGAATCTGCCGTCGAAGCTCGGCGAAGATTCTTCGCTCTATCTCTCCTGATCGCTCTTGCGCGGTGAGAATCTTCGTTTCATATTCCTTCAGTTCAGGGGTTGTGAAGCGCTCGGCGTTGACGAGTGTCTGCTTACGCTCGTAGTCGGCTGGAACAGCTTTTGCATTCGCCTTTGTGACTTCAATGTAGTAGCCGAAGACGTTGTTGAACCTTACCTTGAGGGAGGCGATTCCCGTGCGCTGACGTTCGCGCTCTTCGATGGCTGCAAGGGCCAGCCGTCCGCTGCGACTCAGCTCGCGCAACTCGTCCAGTTCGGCACTGACGCCTTCGCGGATGACGCCACCATCCGCGAGCGATACCGGAGGCTCTTCTACGATTGTCCGGGAGACGAGGTCATGCAGGTCAGCAAGAGTGTCGAATCCATTTGTCAGAGCTGACCAGCGAGCAGCATGGAACTGAGCAATTGCAGATGAGAGATTCGGGAGGCAGCGGAGCGTCGCAGCCAGTGCAACCACCTCTCGCGGTCCGGCTGAATCCAGCGCAACGCGACCGAGTAGACGCTCCAGATCCAGCAGACCATTCATCGACTGGCGAATGTCTTCGCGGCGTCGAAGATCAGCCGTTGCTTCGGCCACAGCATCAAGTCGCTCCTCAATCTCGCGCAGATCAGACGAAGGGCGAAGCAACGTCGACCGCAGCAACCGTTTGCCCATCGGGGTACAGCAGGCGTCCAGCGTATAGAAGAGCGTCGTCTGCTGGCTCTCCCCAGAAAACAATGGCTCGACCAGTTCCAGATTGCGGACGCTTACCGCATCGAGCTCGAGGCAGGATGAGCGCTCATAGAAGCGGAGGCCGTCCACATGCTCCAGTTCGCCCTGCTTGGTAGCCCGCATGTAGTGCAGAAGAGCCCCTGCGGCAACTGCGGCAGCCTCGTGACCCTGAAGGCCAAGCCCGTCTAGGGAGTGAACCCGAAAATGGCTGCGCAGCAGGGGCAGGGCATGGTCCGGCGTGAAGACCCAGGAATCGAGGCCGGTCTTCGTTCGAATGAAATCGAGAGCTGCGGAGTCTTCTTCCACGGCTTCACCGGCAAGGTTGACGCCACCCAGCAGGCCCGAACCGTACAGAAGTTCCACCGGACGAATTCGTCCAAGCTCGTCGGTAGCCTGTGCCCACGCCGCCAGACCGGTGAACTCGGTTGCCCGGAAATCACCGGTCGAAAGATCCAGAAGTGCAATCCCGCAGATCTGGGCGGCGTTCGTTCCCTGGACCGTGATGCTCGCAAGATAATTGCTCTGCTCGGCCCCCAGTGAGGGGTCGAGG
>DASTSJ010000319.1:0-9360 GCA_035760765.1 Edaphobacter sp.
CAGTGGCGGCAAAGAAAGCTGCTCCAGTGGCGGCAAAGAAGGCTCCGGCAAAGGTAGCCGTCAAGAAGGCGGCTCCAAAGAAGGAGATCGCCAAGGCCACGGCCAAGAAAGTTGCGGCGAAGAAGACTCCGGTGGCAGCCAAGAAGGCCTCGCCCGTCAAAAAGGCAGTGCCAGCAAAGAAAACTGCCGCGAAGAAGCCCGCGCCGAAGGCTCCAGCGAAGAGGATGGCAGCCAAGAAGGCTCCGGCAAAGGCAAAGAAGAGATAACTCTCAAACCAGAGAACATATACAGAAGATCCGCAGCTTCGGCTGCGGTTTTTCTTTTAACTTCAGCGATCCCTATAGCTCCGTAGGATGGCCATGACGACGAGAAGCAGCAGACCAGCGGAGCTGAGGCCGAAGATCCACTCGCTGACCTGGGTCAATGCCGTGTAGGAGGGAGGGACGGTCGTTCCGCGCAGGCGAATCCAGTTGATGGTGCGGGCTATCATCACGACCGATGCGATCAGAGACAAGACGAAGGTGCAGCCCAGGATGATCCAGGCGAGCGCAAGGTTCGAGCGGGAGGTCTGTTTCGGGCTGGAATCGTCCACCGGGGAAGTTTACCTCAGCCTTGGCCGACGAACGGACCCGGGACCAACCCTCTCGAAAGCGCGGAGAATCCGTAAATTCCGGTCCGAGTCCGCTCAGAATGAGCCTCTAAGGAGGGATTTGCTTTCGTTATTGGAAGAAAGCAAGGAGAGCAAACAGGAAGACCCAGAAGAGTCCCATCGTATGCCAGTACCAGCCGGTGCAGTCGACGAGGATCTGGCGTGTCTCCAACTGTCGGGAAGCATACAGCGCGATCAGCGAGGCCCCCAAGGCTCCTATCCCGAGAAAGAGATGGAAGGCGTGGGTGTAGGTGATCAGGTAGAAGAAGTGGCTGCTTGGATTGGAAGCAAAGAAGACGTGCTGGGTGCCTAACTGTCTCCAGGCCTCAGCCTGACCGATAAGAAACAGGAGTCCAAGGACTGTAGTCGCCGTCAGCCATGGGAGGGCACGACGGGTGAGCGGCCTGCCGATACCGAGCCACTCGTCCATGACATCGTTTTCGCGGAACATGGTGCGGCGGGCGACTTCCATCGTGATGGAGCTGAGCAGAAGAACGGCAGTGTTAAGCCAAAGGATAGGAGGTATGGTCGTCGGAAGCCACTCGTTGATGTAGTGGTTGTAGGCGTCGATGTGGCTGCTGCCCTGTGCGACGAAGAATGCGCTGACGATCGCCACGAAGAACATCGTGTCGCCAGCCAGTGCGAAGAAGAGGCCCAGACGCGCGCGGCTTAACTTTTCGCGGGGACCACGCCTGCCGTGGGGGCGGTCGTTCCAGTTGTCATTGTCGCCGCCACCGCCGGTTCGTTTGTCCGTGGGTGGACGGCGGCCGTGACCGCTATCGTGGTCGTCTGGGCGACGCTTCTTCTCCCACTCGGTGTTGATTGGCGTGATAGTCGATGGCATGGGCGCCTCAGCTGGGTGGAAATGCCCTTGTGAAAGCTTACTCTTTTTGACGCCGCTGACGCGCTGGAGATTCCCCGGATTGAAAAGAAATGTGTTCGCCGAGCAGGGGAAGAGTCTGCTGCAGGCAAGCTCGGCCGATTAGCGCCCCAGAATGCGCTGCCACCAGCTTGTAGTGACGGAGTCTTCGTACAGCCCGACAGGTTCCGGCTGTGGCTGCATCGGTTTGTTCATAAATGCCGCCAGGGGATTGGAGATGCAGAGTAGGTGAGCGTACTCCGAGCTGTACTTTTCGGCCACTAACTCCATCGCTTCGCGCATACGTGGCGGACGTGAGCTGGTGTTATGGGCGTCTGTCGCCAGAAAGTGGACCCAGCGTTTGGAAAGAAGCTCGTGGGCGATGCGCTGTGCAGTCTTGCCCATACGACCGGTGACGGAACCAGCCGTAACCTGAACGAGGACACCGCTGCGCAGCCAGTCCCTCAGGCGGGAGAGGTCCTTTTGGAGCGTAAGGTTACGCTCGGGATGCGTGAGAATGGGGATGAGGCCGTCGAGCTGCATCTCGTAAAAGATTTCATTCAGCGACGGCGGCAGGGGTTGATCGGGAATTTCGACCAGAAGGTAGCTGCCGCTGTTTATCGAGAAGCGTGTGGGCTCTTCATGCGCCTGCCGGATGTTGTCGTATGAAGTGTGAAAGTCGCAACCACGGCCCAGGGTAATGGGAATGTTCCGGCGCTCCAGATGCTGTTGCAGCTCCGCGATCTTTGCAGAGACGGCCTCCGGGTTGTAGTTGTAGTAGCTGTTGGAATGAGGCGTGCAGGCGATGTGGGTGATGCCGTCGGCGGCGGCCATCTGCGCCATCTCGATGGAGAGATCCAGGCTGGTCGATCCGTCGTCCTGTTCCCAGAGCAGATGATGGTGGATATCGATCATTGCGCGTTCCACGTCTCCTTCGGCTGCTACCTGTTTCGGAGGATCGTTTACCGAGCGAGGGTGAGGGAATCCACCATGGAGCGGAAGAGCAGCAGACCGTCTGCCGAACCCAGGAGGCTTTCGCTCGAGCGGTCAGGATGCGGCATCATGCCAAGCACGTTGCGACCTTCGCTCAGGATGCCGGCGATATTTTCAAGCGATCCGTTCGGGTTTGCTCCCGGAGTGATCTCTCCCGCGGGCGTGCAGTACCGGAACGCGATGCGGTCTTCCGCCTTGAGCTTCGCCAGGGTATCGGCATCGCAGAAGTAGTTTCCTTCCATGTGGCCGATGGGCATCTGGAGGACGCTGCCGCGCTCGATGCCGTGAGTGAACGGCGAGTCGGCGGTCTCCGCACGCAGATAAACCTGCTTGCAGATGTAATGCTGGTTTGCGTTCCGCATCAGGGCTCCGGGCAGAAGTCCGGACTCACAGAGAATCTGAAAGCCATTGCAGATTCCGAACACCAGGCCGCCGTTGTTGGCGAATTTGATGACGGACTGCATGACGGGGGCGAACTTCGCGATAGCCCCTGTACGGAGATAGTCGCCGTAGGAGAAGCCGCCCGGAACCAGGATGGCGTCGCAGCCTTCAAGATCCTCAGAGGCATGCCACAGGAAGGTGACGGGCTGCTCGATGAGGTTCTCGATGACGTTGTATGTGTCGTGATCGCAGTTGGAGCCCGGGAAGACCAGAACGCCGAATTTCATACCTTAAGGATAGCATTCGACGTTCCGGCATCTCTTATTCAAAGATCGGGGCGTAGACGGCGTAGCCGCGGGGAGGAGCAGGGAATTCAGCATTGCCTTCCTCGTCGGTGGTGCGCTCGTCTGGGTGGGCGATATCGTGTCCGTCCCAGGCGACAGGTTTGAACCGCTGATTTTGCCACTGGGTCTTGACCGAGGTTCCAGACCACTTGTCGCCAAGATTGTTCAGAACGTAAATGCAGCCCGGCTTTCCTTCAAAGCCTCCACGCTGCAGGATGTAGAGGTCGGGATCGGCATGGAGGATGCACGCCTCTCCGCCGACGTACTTGTGGTGGGCGTCGATGAGGGCGTCGATTCCGTTCGGGGTTCCTGGCCGTGCAAGGCCGAGAGTGTAGTAGTCGTACCAGAAGATGCAGGGATAGCCCTCATTCATCAGGATAAAGGAGTAGGCAAGGTTCTTGTCGTTGACGATCTCGTTGCCGCCCATATCGTGGTTGTCGACAAAGGTGACGGCGTTGAATGGACGCGATGCGACGACAGAGCCATCGTTGGTCAGGTTGCGCAGATCGTACTTCAGCGTGTCACAGGCGTCTTTCAGCTTGTACCGGAGAGGGAAGTCGAAGGCCGCGATCTGGTTGTCGGTAAAGGTACGCACCTCATCGAGCCAGTTGCCGATATCTTCGTGGCTTGACCAGAACTCGCCGACGACGAACGGTGTGAATTCCTTGCCGTCACGCTCATAGCGGTATTTGGCCAGAAGAGCAATCATCCAGGCGCCGAAGCCTTTAACGAAGTCGAAGCGGAAGCCGTCGAATCCGAGTTCCTCGATGATCATACGAGCGTACTCGAACATCGCGGTGTACACGCGCGGATTGCGGTGGCAGAGGTGAGGGAATCCGGCGAACTGTTCGCCTTCGATCATCACCCGCTCGTAGCGTGAGGGGTGGAAGCAGTTCCAGTCGCGCGGGAATCGGCCGGACTTGGGATTGAACTTCGTCCAGCGCTTCTGGCCATCGATGGGGTTGACCTCTTCTTCATCGGCACCGGAGTTGTGGTTGATCACCATGTCGGCGTAGGCGCCGATGTTGTTCTCGTGGAGAACCTTGATCAGATTTTCCAGCTCGGCGCGGTTGCCGTAGAGCGTCTTGACACTTCCTTTCTGGTCATAGTCGCCAAGGTCGAAGTAGTCGTAGGGATCGTACCCGTTGGAGTGCGGGTCAGCAGCCTTACAGAAGGGCGGAAGCCACAGGGCGTTGATGCCGGCCTTTCCCAGCTCAGGCGCCTTCTCAGCGAGATAGTTCCACCACTCGCCTTCCTTTTTCTCCTTGATCGGAGCATCCCAGTAAAACGCCTGCATCATAACTGCCATGACCGCACACTTCCCTTCCTGTCGCGTTCTGAAGCGGCCTGGACCTGAGATCTACAGGCATGCATACGGAGGATCGCTTTTCATCGAGCGAACCGACAGGCATACGTAGAATCTCGTGAGAGGAGCTCTTCAGGTACTTTGCGTCAGATGCGTGAGAGGAAGGATCGGGTTGGCATGAGCACACAAAGGGAAACGCCGTCACCGCTGCGGACAGCGGGAACAGCGCTGGTGGACTGGTGGCGGGCCGCGACTCTGGATGCCCTGATCGTCGGAGTGCTCTGGTTTATTGGGCTCGAACTAATACGCGTTCCGCTGGCGCCGTTCTGGGCGCTGCTGGGAGCTGTGCTGCAGATTATCCCTACCTTTGGAGGCATGATTGCGCTGATCGGCCCTGTGCTTTCGGTCGCCTTCCAGGGATCGGAGGACTGGTGGCGGCTTGGGCTAGTGCTGGGGCTGTACGGTCTAATTGCGATTCTTGAGGGTCTGGTGATCGGCCCCTATGTGCTGCATCGCACCACACGCGTCCCCTGGTGGGCTGCCTTCCTTGGGCCGATCGTGCTGGGGATCGTCATTCCTTTTTGGGGAGTTCTGCTTGCGCCGCCGGTTCTAGCGGTTGTCTTCGCGCTACGGGATCGCCACGGGAAGGCGAACGAGAGTTAGCTGCTCATCTTGTAGCGGGTCTCTGCCAGGCGATACAGAGGCCGCCACACGAGGCGGTTGATGGTCACCACCATGGTTGCCATGACGATGGTCGCGAGCAGAAGGATCTGGAACTTGCCGGAGTCCGTGGCGGCGCTAATCACCGCTCCCAGACCGAGGGTCTGCATCGTATGGTTCTCTAGCCGGAAGTACTCGGCGATGATGCTCGCGTTCCAGGCGCCGCCGGAGGCGGTGACCAGGCCGGTTATCAGGTAGGGAAAGATTCCCGGCAGGATGAGCGTCTTCCATCGCTGGGCGGTGGTGAAGTGGAAGAGTGTTGCGACCTCACGTAGATCTGTCGGGATCGCCATCGCCCCGGCGATGACATTGAACAGGATGTACCACTGCGTGCCGAGCATCATCAGCAGGATAGAGCCGATGCCGAGGCCGCCTCCAATCTGTATGAGCGCCAGTAGAACGACTGGAAAGAGTGCGGTAGCCGGTACGGAAGCGGCTATCTGCGCAAGAGGCTGTGCGATGCGAGCCAGACGCGGATGGAAACCGATCGCCACGCCGGCAGGAATCGTCCAGGCCGATGCCAGCAGCAGCGCGGTATTCACGCGCAGGAAGGTAGCGAGCGCTCCAAGAACAATCTCAAGGAACTCCGAGCGCTTGATCTCCCGAAGCAGAGAGAGCGCATGGAGAGCGGCGTAGAGAACGGTGCCGACGACGAGGATCACGGCCAGGATGCGTAGGATCGTGTTCCATCGCTCTCGGCGTTTGCGAACCGCTGGCGACAGATTGCGCGAGGCTTCGGCGCTGCGCTGGTGATTCTCCGCGAGGCGCTGGTAGATCGACTCTGCGAAGGGTTCGACGGTGCGCTGTCTGAGGGTGCGAAGTCCGCGTGAGTGTTGCAGCAGATGCAGAAGAGGAGAGCGTACCCGCGAGGTGGTTTCGACCTGCTCGAACTTGAACTTGTCGCTCCAGGCGATGATCGGCCGCCAGAGAAGCTGGTCCGTCGCCACGATGATGGCGATCATCGTGAAGAGTCCCCAGAGGATCGCAGTCGCGTTTCCGGTGCTGGCAGCGGTCTGCAGATACGAGCCGAGGCCGGGAAGCCGGAAGTCGCGTGACCCGAGCACAAACATCTCGCAGGCCATCAGGAAGAACCATCCACCAGCGACCGAGACCATGGAGTTCCAGACCAGGCCAATCGCGGAGTAGGGAAGTTCAAGCTCCACGAGCCGCTGCCATGGCGAGAAACGATAGATTGTGGCGGCTTCGCGTAGTTCGCGCGGGATACTCTTCAGCGAAGAGTAGAAGCTGAACGCCATGTTCCACACCTGGCCGGTAAAGATCAGGAGAATGGCCCCCAGCTCGACTCCGAGCTGGCGGGAGGGAATAAGCGCGACCATCGCCAGCATGACGCCGGGGAGGAAGCTGAGAACGGGGATCGATTGCAGGATGTCGAGGCCCGCAATCATCAGGGCCTCGACGCGCCGGTTATAGGCGGCGGTATAGCCGTATCCGATGGCGAAGAAGAGGCTGAGAGCGTAGGCCAGCCAGATGCGCACAATCGAATAGAACGCATAGCGCGGGAGTGCTCGCGGGCTGAGCGAGATGGTGATTTGGGGCATCGGGTGCCCGAACCAGTAGCGAGCAAGCTGGACGACCCCGTAGAAGCAGGCCAGGCCGATCCCTGCCACGCAGAGGTCGAGCACGAACGGCCAGCTTCGGCGCAGAGCCTGCGAGCGCGCCAGCGTCTCGCGCCCACGGACGTAGCTGAAGCTGTCCGGAAGCTGGATCACGCTTCAATCTCCGCAGTGGAGGTGGACTCGTGCTCTGATTCAGGCTGAATAAAACGGCGCCGCGACGCATCGAAGTCGAACAGTTCGGCATAGCGTCCCCAGTTGATGGCCGTCTCAAGCTGTCGCAGAGTCTCATCTTCGCTGAACTGCTCGTCCAGCATGTCGTGAAAGAACTCCTCAGGGACGCTCTTGTCGCTTTTGGCTTCGATCGCGCGAACGATCTGGCGCAGCAGAAGGACGTTTTCGACAGCGGCGATCCGGAAGAGCTCCTTCTGCCGCAGGATCTCCGAGTTGGCGTATTCCGCGCCCGTGGGGGTGATGGCGGCATCGCCCTCCGTGACTTTGAGGAAACCCAGCAGCTGCGCGGCATCGACGATGGGCAACAGGTCGTCGATCTCGAAGGCGAGGTCATCCGCGAGCCTGTAGATATCGTCTTTGCCATTGTGGTCGAGCAGGATTTCGAGCAGACCGGCGATACCTCCGGGGCGGGCGTGCGGCAGCATCTGGTAGTGCATCTGGCGCTGGTCGCGGACGGGCTTGCCCTCAGGAGTAAGCGGAAGGGCCGGCGGTTTCGCCTCCGGCTGGGTCAGCACCTTGTAAATGTAGTCAACCAGTTGCGTAAAGGCTGCCGTCTTGCGTTCGCGCGGATGAGCCAGCGCAACCTTGAAATCTGTCCGGACGTGGCCCGGATTTCTGCCGAGGACGATAATCCGATCGGCCAGAAGCACCGCTTCTTCGATATTGTGCGTCACAATAAAGATGGCGCGAGTGGGAATGGTTTTGTTCTGCCAGAGCTCCAGCAGTTCGCTTCGGAGGTTTTCCGCAGTAAGAACGTCGAGTGCGGAGAAGGGCTCATCCATAAAGAGCACCTCTGGCTCGACCACCAGTGCACGCGCAAAACCCACGCGCTGGCGCATGCCTCCGGAGAGCTCCTTGGGATACGCTGTCTGGAAGCCATCGAGTCCGACAGTGTCCAACATCTTCAGGGCTCGTTTCCGGCGCTCGGCCGGCTCCATGCCCCTCGCTTTCAACGGGGCTTCGACATTTTCCACGACGGTGAGCCAGGGAAATAGCGCGAAGCTCTGGAAGACAATCGCAACATTCACATCCGCATCGGCGACCGGTTTTTCGTGCCAGTACACTTGCCCCGCCGAAGGGTTCGACAGGCCGGTTAACATGCGCAGCAGGGTCGATTTACCGGACCCTGAGGGCCCCAGCAACGCGACAATCTCACCCTCGCTGATGGCCAGGTCGGTGGGCGAGATCACCTGAATCCGGTTCTCGCTTGGCTGTGCGTAATATTTTTCGACCTGTTCGGCGCGAATAATGATTTGCTGCATAGGAGTATGTTTTCAGATGAAGATGACGTGACGGAAAACAGAGCCAGAAGACGTTGATTGTTCTGGGCTCAGCGTATCATGGTAGGCAGGGCCCACATCAAAGCTAGAAATCCACTGATCAGATTGCAATCTTTGTTTTTGAATTTATTTGAATTGAGGATAACTCTGTATGTCCACGACACAGAAACCGCGAGTCCTTGTCGCCGACGACGAGCAGGTGATTGCCAACACGCTTGCAATCATTCTGAATCAGGCCGGCTTTGAGGCGCGTGCCGTGTTCAGCGGCGAAAAGGCAGTCGAGATGTTCGACAGCTTCGAGCCAGATATGCTGATCAGTGATGTCATTATGACAGGAATGACAGGTATCGAAGCTGCCATCATTGCGCGGCAGCGCCTTCCTCACTGCAAAATCCTTCTCTTTTCAGGACAGGCGGCGACCGCCGACCTGCTCGAAAAGGCGCGAGCTCAGGGCCACGAGTTCGAGATTCTCGCAAAACCGGTGCATCCTACGGATCTGCTGGCCAAGCTTCGCAGCTAACCCCATCGCATTGAGCATCGGGAGCAGAAGAATTGGTTACGCGGCTCCCGAATCGGTATATTCATGGCGCCGGCGTTCCTTCACCTTGACTGCGGGAATTCCGGCGTACACCGTCCATGGCTCCAGGTTGCGGGTTGCAACCGAGCCGAGCCCGAGGACGGCGCCCTCACCCACACTTACGCCGGGGGTGACGGAAGCCCGCGCACAGATCCAGCTGTAGGCACCAAAGCTCATGGCATAGGCCAGCAGTGGGAATGCGGCGTCATCGTAGTCGTGCGTGGCCCCGCAGATGTAAGAGTCCTGCGAGAGAATTGCGTGTGAGCCAAAGGTGACAGGGGCCGGGTTATAAATCTCGGCTCCGTCCGCTGCGCTTACCTGGTCTGCACAGATGAGGTTCCAAGGCGCCCATACCCGGGATTTGGGATAGAAATGGCAGTTCGGGCCCATGGTTGCGCCGAAGAGGCGGAGCAGAAACGAACGCCATCCGTGCAGAGGACGCG
>DASTSJ010000320.1:0-4836 GCA_035760765.1 Edaphobacter sp.
GTACGCGGAGCGCCGTGCGACATGCACGATCCACACGGCCGGATATCTTTGTTGATCGCGAAATGAAACAAGCCTGCAGTTCGTCACAGTTCCTCAATTCAAATTCACCAAGCATCTTGCTTTTACAAACAAACCGTGTCACGCTAACCAAGCGTAGGAGTTATCCCGATGAAGATCACATCGCACAACACGATGCGTAGGTCGCTAGCGACGAAGCTTGCCGTCGTCGGCGATCGCCGGGTTCTCCCTCTTACCTGGCTATAGCCATCTCTTAGCCTCCTACGCGAAACGCACTTCCACAACAATTTACTGAGTGGTGAAGAGCACAGCTCCTTCGACTGCCGAATCGCTACGCTGTTCTCGCTGATTCCCTCAGTACCTTCGTCGCCTTCGCAATATCTGCGTCGGTATCGTGCGCTTTCCTGTGCAGCCGCGAATCTGCGTCTGCAAACGGAATTCGCCAGTGGTGTAGAGAAGAGTTACTTCGCTCATGACCGAATCGCAGGTTGCGATCCTGCCGGAGCCGCACTTGCTCCGAAACTCTCCTCGGCTGTTCCCTGGCGACGCACTTTTTACTAACTCGTCTGACCGTTCCTATTGCGGTCCGGCACTAACTCCTTCGCTTGATCGAAAGGCCAAACGGAAAGGGACTCGTTTCTATGAGCAACACGTACATCAAAGGTGGCACACCTGTCGGCTCCGAGTCACTCTGCCGCACCTGTGCCAACGCCCAGATCATGACCGGCTATCGTGAATCCGAGCAGATCACCATCTGCACCGGCGTTCATCCGAACCTTGCGATGCCCTTCAAGGTCTACGACTGTAGCGGCTACTACGACAAGAACCGCCCGTCGTGGGAGCAGATGACCAGGCTCGCGATCGATGTTACGCCGTCTCCCATCAAGCCTGTGGGCTTCAAGGTTGGGTCCGGCTTTATGGCTGAAGTCATCGACTCGGACAACTGAACATCTTCGCCGGTGGCGAAAGACAGCGGCTACATCGACGGTCCGAAGCATCCGCAAGCTCGTGCGGATCGCAGGTTCGAGTCCTGCTATGGGCACTCGTGCTCATGTTGCTTCATGCCGCTGTCGCCTATTCCCCGGCACCTCGCAACACCAATACACAAAACGCACACCAAGGAGGTGCGTCATGAAGTTAAACGTTCTCAAGCTCAGCTCACTGGTATCTCCTCGCACTCACGAAGGAGCGCCCGCGATCGTCATCCCTCCGGAGGCCGAACTGCGGCGGAGCGTACTCGCGTGCATGTTGTGGGAGGACGAGTTCTATGAGAGCGGGCAGGCTATTGCCGCCCGCATCCGCGAGCTTGTTCCCCGCGTCGTGCCCGAGACGGTCGCCGCACTCGCCGTCGAAGCCCGCACCACCATGAAGCTGCGTCACGCGCCGCTTCTGCTGGTGCGAGAGATGGCCCGTTACGCTACGCATCGCGCTCTCGTCGCCGAGACGCTTGTGCGTGTGATCCAGCGCGCCGATGAACTCGCCGAGTTCGTGGCCATCTACTGGGCCGACGGTCGAGTGCCGCTCTCTGCCCAGGTCAAGAAGAGTCTGGCCGCTGCGTTCACGCAGTTCGACGAGTATGCCCTGGCGAAGTACGACCGCGCTGGAGCCGTACGTCTGCGCGACGTCCTGTTCCTCTGCCATGCACGTCCACGCGACACGGCTCAGGCCGAGTTGTGGAAACGTCTCGTGAATGACGAGCTTGCGACGCCCGACACATGGGAGGTTGCACTCTCTTCCGGTGGCGATAAGCGCGTGCGCTGGGAGCGGCTGCTCGTCGAGGGTCGCCTCGGCGCCCTTGCCTTGCTCCGCAACCTGCGCAACATGCAGCAGGCCGGGGTCAGCGAGGATTACATCGCCGCGGCACTCGAGACGATGCGTACGGATCGGGTGCTTCCCTTCCGCTTCCTGGCTGCGGCGCGTCATGCTCCGCAGTGGGAGCCGATGTTGGAGCGAGCCATGTTCCGCTCGCTCGAGAAGGCAGATCGTCTGGCCGGACACACCATCCTTCTGGTCGATGTCTCCGGAAGCATGATCGCGCCGCTCTCCGGGCGCTCCACCATGCTGCGCACCGACGCCGCCTACGGCCTCGCTGTTCTGCTCAACGAAGTTGCAGAGAAGGTCAGCATCTATACCTTCTCTGACGATTGCGTTCGCATCCCGCCTCGCCGTGGCTTCGCTCTGCGCGATGCCATGGAGAGCAGTCAGCGGCACGGCGGAACACGGCTCGGCCTGGCACTCGACGCCGTGCGCGAGCCATGTGACCGAATCGTCGTCATCACCGACGAGCAGTCGCACGACCGCGTACCGGGACCGCGCTGCACTGGTTACGTGATCAACGTAGCCAGCGCACGCAATGGAGTGGGTTACGGGTCGTGGTCGCACATCGACGGGTTTAGCGAAGCCGTCATCGACTACATCCGTGCGACCGAACAGAACACAAGCGCGTAACGAACACCGCACCAAAGAAAACGGCGGAGAGCATCAAGCTCTCCGCCGTTCCTCTAACAAGAGGAAGAACCAAGGTTTAGAAGTTAAGCTTCAGCTGGAACTCCGTCGTGCGTGGAGCACCCTGAGCAAAGGTTCCGGAGCCGCGCTGAATACGATTGATATCGTGATCAGCAAAGCTGTTGGGACCATTCAGCAATCCACTCAGAGCCGCCGTGCCGCCGGAAGCGGTCGTCGTGTTCGCGAGGGTACCGAGGTTGTAGTTGCTGAAGTTTGAGAAGTTGCCGATGTTGTAGAACGCTACCGTCGGAACCAGGCTCATGCCCTCCCGAATTCGGCTGAGACGAACCGGGTAAGCGAAGCTTACGTCCAGATTGCGGTAAAACGCATTCTCCGGGCCATGTGCCTCCGGAACCGGAGCGATGGGCTGCTGGACAGCCTGCAGAGCGGATAGCTGTCCCGGCGTAAACAGACCGGCATTCACCAGAGCCTGTCCGGCAGGAGTGAGCTGTCCGGCGTGCGTGGCGTTGTACTGGCTGATCAGCTTGTTCAGGTTCGTACCCTTGTACTGATGCATAAAGTAGCCGGGGTTCGTACCTGGAACCAGGTCACCAATCGTGCCGTCACCCGTCACATCGGAGATGAAGATACCAGCCGTGCTGTCGCCGGTGATACCGCCGTTATCCAGGTTGAGATCGGTTGCAGCAGCCGAGTAGAAGTGGCCGATCAGACTGATCTGAGGGCCATACTTCAGGGTCGCCGAACCACCAAATGAGACCTGGTGCGTATGATCAAGGCCATTCCGTCCCATATAAAGGGTCGGGTTGTCGTAGTCATACGAAGGCGACGAGAAGAACTGATCGCCAATACCAGAGTTGCCGTTATTGATTCCCGGGTTCGCTGTGCTGATAATCCGCGACAGTGAGTAGGAAACCTGCAGATTGGAGCTCACGATACCAGGCGCCGGATGAGATGCCTGCTGCCGGAACACAACCTGCAGTGCATCATAGGCGGAACGTCCAACCGGAAGCAGGAAGAGACCCTGTCCCAATGCCGGATTCACACCCGGGAATGCAGCTCCGTGAGGAGCCCCGGCATACGACGCCGGGAATCCGCCCAGATAGGTCTGCCCGGAATCCAGGCCGTTTCCGGCGAAGTCCGCGATCGTTCCACCCTTGTTGATGACGCAGTTGATTGCAGACGATCCGGTCATACCCTCGCATCCGGTGAAGCCATTGGCCGTATCCGCGATGGCAGCAGAAGCGTTCGCCTTGTTCAGGGTGCGAGCCGCACCGACGTGATTGACATCGACCTGCTGGGCGATCTTGATGGTCTGATTATGAACATAATCGACCGACAAAATGCCGCCCTTGATGATCTCACGCTGAATACCGCCGTTCCACTGCAGGGAGTAAGGCGTGCGATACGGTGCACCGTACACACCATTGACCTGGAGGTTGGTTCCAACATAGTTTGGGTTGCTGGCTGGACCTGCCGCCGCCGTAGCAGCTTGGTAGGTCTTCTGGATGTTGATCCAGTGTTGTCCAGACTGGCTGATCGGCTCACTGCAGAGGGTAGCAATCGAAACTCCGCCATCTCCCGTCAGCTGCGAGCCATCGGGCAGGGTCAGGAAGTTCGTATTACCGCAGACTGGCTGGAACTGGTTGAAGAGACCCGACTTGATCAGACCAGAGCGTGCATTGGTCGTGTTGTTGAAGACGTCGCTTTCATAGAAGACGCCAAAGCCGCCACGGTAGACCGTCTTGTGGTCGCCGGGGCTGAAGGCGAATCCGATCTGCGGGCCAAAGTTCGCCCATGGCTGATGGATCTTCTTCCCAAGCCCGGGACCAAACTGGTCCAGCAGCGGAGCGCTTCCTGTGCAGGGAGAGATTGTGGGATCTGCATCCGAGCACAACGGCGTCGGAAGATCCTGGTTCGCACGATCCGTATCGACACTCCAGCGAACGCCAGCAGTCAGCGTAAAGCTCGGAGTGATCTTCCAGTTGTCAGAGATATACGCGCCCTGGCGCCAATCTTCCGTTCCACCACCCGGCAGGTTGAAGCCCGACTTCTCCGTGAAGAAGCCCTGTCCATTACCGAGATAGACCGAAGAGGCAGAATATCCATTCAGCGGATCACCCGGACATGAAGGCGCGCCCGCAACGCCGCCGCAATTTGCCAGCAGCGTTGACGGTGTCATGGATACACGAGGAGCAAGGCCGAAGAAGCTGGCAAAACCGCCGCCAAGAATACGGTTGAAGCTGTATCCGTAACGGATGTTGTGAGATCCCTTCGTCCAGCTTCCGTCGTAACGAGCCTGCTTGTCGGATTGATAGGTGTTTTGAGGAGCGTCCACATTCGGTCCGGAGAAGA
>DASTSJ010000321.1:0-2801 GCA_035760765.1 Edaphobacter sp.
TCCTCAGCGGGGCGCTAGCAGCCATGAGAGGCGGTGCGCCGCAAAGTGCTGAAAGAGCGCTTGCTAGTGCCCTGCCTTGGCTGAATGGGGCGGATTTACAACGTGGGAGACTACTTCTCGTTGAGGCGCTGCAAGAACAAGGGCGCTGGCGAGAGTCGCTCTGCGCGCTGGAGGAAGCCAGGGATACGCGTGAAGATAGTAATCACGAGACTTTTGCGCTCGACGCGCTCGCAAGAGTCTACATCGGCACGCCACTGGACGACTGGCTGGCGCTCCTCCCCCGGCTAAAGGAGATCGTCCAGAAATGTACACACACCCAGAGCCGCGTGCGCGCAGCGAAAGCCGTCGCACACGCGACTTCAGGCTTACGTGACCCACAGCTCGCTCGCGACATGCTCGCCGCGGTGGCGCAGATACCTACATCGGACCTTGACATTGAAACCCAGGGTCAGCTGGGACTCATTAGAGCATTGCTCCTGTTCCAAGCTGGGGACATGGACGCTAGCTACGACTTGGCGAGTTCACACCTAGAGGAGCTGAGGCGGAGAGGAATCGCTAACGCGCTTGTGGCTCAGCTTCAACATGGACTGGGTTCCATTCGCGCCCGTCAAGGCCGGTATGACGAGGCAGCAACCAATCACGAACGGGCGGTTAGGGTCGCACGACTCTTGGGCAACGTCACTCTTCTTACTAACATCTCCGCAAATCTAGCTTGGTGCTACGGAAGATTGGGACATTACGAGGCGCAGCTTACGTGCGCCGAGGCTATCCCGAAGTCGGACACCTCAGATATGCTGAGCTTCACTGAAATGCACCTGGCTTGTTCCGCGGCATTCTCCCATGCGGCACAAGGAAGGATCGAGAGTATGCGGCAATCCATTCGTCGGTGCGAGGAGAGACTTGGCCCATCTATCCCGCCTAGTACGACTCAGTCCTGGCTGCTTTGGAAATCCGATATCCTGATGGTGGCTGGTCTCCGATCGGAAGCGATCGAGGCGGCGGTCAGCGCGGTTCAGGGGTACGGCTTCAGGCTTGAGTCGAAAGCACTCGCGGGAGTTTACGCGCGCTGGACTGCACTCACGTGTGCGGGAACGCAGAATGAAGCAACAGCCCGTGCGATTCTGGAGGAGATGGCAGCGCGCCTCGATGAGCATGACGCGCTCGACCAAGTGGAAATTCTATGTGCAAACCTCCACTGCGGCTGGGGGTCCGGGCGAGAGCTTCGTAAGCAACTCGATGTCCGCGCCAAAGCCTTACCGTTTACAGCTCTCGTCCCGCTTCGAGCCACGGGGATGTTGCTCTGGAGTTAGTTCGTTCCCCGTGGAGCGGGCAAGAAATGTCGGTTATGCACGACGCACCCTCCAGAGACTAGTTCCGGGCCAGCTAACGCGCCTGGAGCGGGGGACGCCTTCGCTCTCGCGGCTGGCAGCGGGGGCACCCGCGATGAGACGTCGTACAGCCACAGAACTGACCGTCACCTCCACAACAGCCGGATCAAACTGAGTAGACTTGCACTTCTGTAATTCCGCAATCACCACCTCAAGAGGCAAGCGCTTCCGATACGGCCGGTCCGTAGTCATTGCGTCTATGGTATCTGAAATCAGAATGATCCTAGAACCCAGAGGTATTGACCTGCCCGACAATCCATCCGGATAACCTTGGCCGTCCCACCTCTCATGATGGTGACGCACAGAGTCCTGAATGAAACCCCGGAACTTGGAGATGATGCCTACGAGCTCGGCGCTGCGACTAGAGTGCGTCTGCATAATCGCCGTTTCCTCCGGCGTAAGTCGTCCCTCTTTTCTCAGTAGCGGCGCGAATTCCTCGTGAATCTTTCCCACATCATGGAGCAGTGCAGCGGTTTCAATCTGTTCGATCTCCTTCGCCGAGAGGCCTAATTCAACAGCGATGGCTCGGGAAAGTTCGCTAACACGCACGGAGTGCCCTGATGTATATGGATCGCGCGCTTCGATGGCCTTTACCATCACCTGAAGCAGTTCCTGACCACTCGCCTCGAGCTGACGATAGAGACCGTACACATGTCGAACGGCGATGATTGGAACGATCACGCCAATCAACCCGAGAGATCCAAACCCAATCCAAATGTCGAAGCGCGTGTACAGCCAAGCCACCAGAACCGCGATCCCGCTCGCAGCCAGGTCGTATACGAGCACTCCGCGGGTGTTCAGGTTCCACACCTCACGGAATGAACGTCCTGAGCTTAGGACGATTGCACCATCAACGGCGCCAGCATTCGCGAGGAAGTAGGTGGTTGCGAATACGAAAAACAAGCCGAGGTCACGCTGAACCACATATGAATCCAACCCGCCGCCACCACTGAGGTATGATGGAGGAAGCTGACCTCCCAGCGCCTGATAGACCAGTGAAGCAAGCGCTACAGCCAGAATCCGCTGCGAGACATTAAAAATTACCTTTATGGGCGGGTTCTCACGGACAATCTGCCCCAGGAGAGTTGAGAGTGCTGCTATAGCCGCTCCCCACCAAGCCCCGAAGAGCAGGGCCGCAGACATGTGCATGATGAACGACGTGGAGCCTTTTGCGGAGAGCCGCAACTGTGTGTTCAGACTCTCGAGGAGTATTGCCACGAGAACAAAGGTGGCGATCGGCCACCAGCCAGGAAACGGCAGGCGCATCTGCCAAACGGTTGCTCCGGTTAGAGCCGCAGCCGTCGCCACAGACGTAACGAACAGGTGTAATCGGAAATCGCGCGCCATTGGATGATAGGGCTGGGGACCCGGCCTACTTGACCATTACTCCCAGGTCGTACCCTCACTCCTGCC
>DASTSJ010000322.1:0-3092 GCA_035760765.1 Edaphobacter sp.
TGCCCGATTACGAACGAGCACGGCAGCGCTGCCGGGTTTTCTGCCTTCTGCAGACGCACGGGCATGCCATTGATCGATGATTCTTCTGATCTCAAGAGCTTCGCGCTGAACCGCCCGCCTTCGAGCAGCTTTTTTACTTTCCTTCGGGAGATCTGGTGCCAGAGTCTGCATGTGCCAGACGATCTTCCGGGAAGCCGAAGAGCTTCCGCGTACGGGATGGGCGGCGACATACGGGACCTCATCCGGGCGATCTTCGCTTGCGACTTCCGGAAAGATGCGCGCGAAGTCCTCGTTGAACGATTGCACCAGCATCTCCTGCGAGCGGAAATTGGCGGTGAGATAGAGACGGCAAACAGGAATGTCACCAAGCTGTTGCTGCTGCATGGTCCGGATGAATCGTTCGACACGCGCCTGGCGGAATAAATAGATGGACTGCTTCGGATCGCCCACGAGGAAGATAGTTTGGCTTCGGCCATCCCAACCCTGGGTGAGCAGCTGGATGAGCTCGTACTGGCTTGTCGATGTGTCCTGCATCTCGTCGACGAGCAGGTGCTGTAACTGGGTTCCGATGGCTGCTTCTAAGGAAGCGCCTTCGTTCCGCAGGGCAGATCGCGCAACGAGGCTGGGTTCAACAAAGTCGCACTCGCCGCGCTCTGCAAAGACAAGCTGCAGCTCGGCTAACGCTTGGTACAGGACACGGAAGAGGGCCTTCGCCATACGCCACTGGTTTTCGGGATATTGCGGCGGAGGCAGCTTCGAAAGTTTCCGTAAGGCATCGCAAAGTTCCTGACGCGACTGGAGGCGCTCAAAGATAGCTTTGAGTCGCTTCGCCTGATGCTTTTCGATATTGAATCCCAGGTGATTTCTATTGGTGCTGGCTCGCCAGCCGTCCGACGTCGTAAGGAGGCGAGCCAAAGCTCTCCAGTGATCGAGGTCTTGAATCGTCTCTCCTGGAGCAGCATGGAGCTTTGCACAGATTGCGATCGGCGACTCTTGACCGTTGTATCCGTCGCATGTGCCCATCTCCGCAGCCAACTGGGAGAGCTCCTGCAGCAATGGTGGAGGGAAGAGTCGCGAGATGCGTGACAGTTCCTGGCAGATCACATGGACGAGCGTCCGCTCGATTTGAGGAAGCACCTCACGGTCGAGATACTCTTCTTCGAGCAGCTCTTTCCCCAGCGGAATCAACCTTCCCCATTGATCGCGAAGGGCGAGCATCTCTGCGAGCAGCTTGCGGACCTGAGCAAGATTGCCGTCCCGATGCAGAAGGATCAGTCGAAGCGCTTTATCGAGAGCCGTATCTCCGCCTCCAAGTTGAAGGAGGGTACGCTCTGCAGCCTGACGGTAAAGAGCGGATGCATCCGTGACGGGAGCGAGAGAAGCGCTTCCGGAGAGGATGGGCAGACTTCGACAGATCTCCGCGCAGATAGAATCGATAGTTCGAATATTCAGGCGATGGGGATGGTCAAGCAGGCTCCATCCCAGCCTGTCATCACGACTCAGGACAGCATCTGCGAGTGCGCGGGTATGACGCTCGAAATCGTGATGCACCTCTCGCTGCTCTCTTGCGTTGACCAACTGTTCCAGCACTCGTTCGCGTATCTCGCCTGCGGCCTTCACCGTGAATGTGATAGCGAGGATCTGTTCCGGCTCATCGACTGAAGGTAATGCGAGCAGTTTGAGGTAACGCTGGATGAGCAGGCCGGTCTTTCCAGATCCGGCAGGGGCCTCAACAATCCACGACTGTGTGACGTCGAGGGCCTGCTCACGCTCAAGGTGATCCGGCGGCTGAGACGAAGTTTTCTCAGCCGCTGCTAGTTCGGAAGGAAATGCAAAGAGCTCACCCATTTCCAAGATCACCGGATGTTTCTTCATCAAGGTCCTCATCAAACGCGGCTGGATTCAAACGGCAGAGAATTCGTTGCGCGCAGTGCTCGCAAGTCTTGGGATATTGCTTCGGATCGACCTCCGCGTACCCGCTATGAAATTTGTTTGCAAGCTGTTCAAGCACTCCCTGCCACTGGTTTAGCTGCTCTTCAAACAGCTCGGTTCGTTTTCTTGGAATGATTTTTTGATCTGTAACTTTTTCGAAGACGCTCTCGAGTGCCATGTCCTTACCAGTGCGAACCTGTGCGAATGCTATATCGGCCGGAGGGTTGTCCGGGTGCAAGGCTCTCGTGACGATGGCGTACACCGGAAGCTGAGGCTCGTCGGGACGGTCGCCCTCCCATTGTGAGGTCTTTGCTACTCCAGTTTTGTAATCGATGATGACCTCGCCCTCTTCAGTAAGGTCTACGCGATCGACCCGGAGATTGAGCAGCAGCGGGCCGACCTGTGCGTTTTTCACACCTTCTTCGCTCGTCTTGACGCTGAACGGTCGCCGCTGCATCTCGACTGCCAGCCACTGATTGATGAGATCTGCGAGGCGTTCTCGCTGCAGGCCCAGGTAGGCACGCTCCCATTCGCTTTGGGCAATAGATTCAGCCCTGTGCAGGGCGTGATCGACTGCGGCCCTCAAGGTGGTATCCCGGTCCAGCTTCGTCATCTGCTTGAGGTTTTCCTGGGAACCTACCTGCTCCCAGAAGTGTTCAAGTGCGCGATGAAGCACACTGCCGAGTTCACGGGCATCCATGCCAAGTTCAAGCTGGCGAATTTCGGAGGAGCCAAGGCGCTTCTCCGCGAAGGCGCGAAAGGCGCACGCGGCCTGCAGTTTAAGGATCTCGACTCCTCCTAGTGCCACAAGGTCAGGGACTTGTGGAATCGGCAGTTCATCTGAGAACTCTTCGAGGAGTACGGGCTCTGCCTCGACGTCAGCTGGCGCAAGATGTTCCAGTTCTGCCTTTTGAAGGCCGAGAGAGCGGAGAAGAGGCGAACTGCGCTGCGTGCCTTCCGTTTTGTTCTTTGGAAAGCTGAAGACTACCCGTTGCGCGCTTGCAGCAAGGCGCGCGGTGATTTTTTTTGCGAGAAGCTCTTCCGCTTCGGGATTGGCCCCTGGCATTCGGAGTTCCCGTTGAAGCGACCAGGGTAGAAGGGCATTGACATTGTTCCTGATGGGCCAGCTGAGATCGCCTGCGTCTAAGAACCATAGCGCG
>DASTSJ010000323.1:0-3012 GCA_035760765.1 Edaphobacter sp.
TAAGGCACGCATGGAAGTTGCGGCGAAGGGGATGCCGCAGACCGGCAGGCTGGGATTCGAGCTCTTCGATAAGCCAAACTGGGTTGGAAGCGAGTTTGACGAGAAGGTGAACTATCAGCGTGCGCTTGAAGGAGAGCTGGAGCACACGATCTCGACGCTCGGGGTGGTGCGCTCGGCGAGGGTTCATCTCGTGCTTCCGAAAGAATCACTGTTCACCAGTGAAGAGCGTGCAGCAAAGGCGTCGGTGGTGCTGAAGCTGAAGAGGCCGTTCCTGGGCGAGGAACAGGCGGACGCGATCCGGAGCCTGGTCGCGGGCGCAGTAGAGAACCTGAGCCCGGACGATGTGAACCTGGTGGATGCTGATGGGCGCGTGAACCTGAAGCCTCGATCGAAGAATGCAGTTGCCGCAGATGTTGAACAGGAGATGGAGGCCAAGCTGGTTGCCATGCTGGAGCCGCTGGCAGGTCACGATAATGTGCGCGCGACGGTAAACGTCAGCTATGAGCAGGGGACGGAAGAGCGAACGGACGAGATCTACGACCCGACCCAATCTGCAGCGTTGAGCCTGCAGAAGAGCGAGCAGGTCTCTGAACAGGCACAGAAAGCAATGGGAGTGCCGGGAACGGCGAGCAATTCACCAGCGGGCGCACCGACAGGTGCGGTGCAGGGGTCGCAGGCAGCCGCCGCGCCGGGAGTGCCGCCGCTGCTCCAGAAGGAAGCGCTGCCGGTCTATCCGCAGCAGGGTAATGGTGCAGGGCAGAGTGTCCGCGAAGAGAGCGGAACGTATGGCGTGACAAAGCACACGATTCACAGCGAGGAGGGGCCGGGGCGTGTTCGTCGCGTCACCGCGGCAGTCGTGGTGAATGATCGCGCTATTGTGGCTGGCGGAGGCAAGACGCAGCACACGGAGTGGAAGCCGCGAAATGCGGAGGAGATGCGCAGGCTGGAGCAGCTGGCGCAGGCTGCGGTAGGGTTCGATCCTCGTCGCGGCGATCAGGTGGTGGTAGAGAACGTCAGCTTCAGTACAAATTCACCCGAACTGAAAACACCGGTCATGGAACAGGTGATGGAGCAGGCGCGCGCGCTGGCGAGAACCCAGCCAGGTCTGGCGAAGACCGTCATTCTCGGGTTGTGCGCGATGCTGCTGGTCCTGTTTGTCCTTCGTCCGATGGCGCGTCAGGTCGTGGAGGCAATGCGTGAGCCGGCCCTGCTGACCGGCGGTGCAGGTGTGGCACAGACTCAGCAGGTCTCGGCGCTGATGGAGGAGTCGGTACCAGATCCATTTGTGCTTCCAGGAAAGACGAAGGAACAGATGCAGCACCGGGGCATCTTCGAGCAGGTGGCTGAACATATCCGCCGCGAGCCGGTGCAGAGCACCCGTTTGCTTGAGGCCTGGATCGGTTCCTCAGAGGAGATCGACGTATGACGCACATGCAGCAAGCTACTTCTTACAGCAACCAGCGTGGTTCTCTGATGCTGCCGGAGGCTGCAGGCTTCGAGCCCCTGGAGGGCTCAGGACTGCGCAAAGCAGCGATCCTGATGGTTGCTCTTGGAGACGAGCTGGCAAAGACGCTCTTTCAAAGTCTTTCTGAGAGCGACGTTCACAGGGTGACGGAAGAGATTACGCGACTAGGGGAGATCAAGGCGCAGCACCTGACACAGGTGCTGACAGAGTTCTACGGGCTGCTCGAGACGCAGCAGTATATGGTGCGGGGTGGTCCGGAGTACGCGCTCCGCGTTCTGACCGAAGCGTTTGGCTCGTCCAAGGCGGAGGCGATGCTGGCGCAGGTAAGAAGGATACGCGAGCGCGCCAATGGAGACATGGCCGCGCTGCAGAAGATGGATCCGCAGCAGTTGAGCAAGTTCCTCGAGAATGAGCACCCCCAGACGATCGCTCTGGTGCTGGCGCATGTAGACGCCAAGCGAGGATCCCTGATCCTGATGCAGCTTCAGTCCGCGATGCGCGTGGATGTAGTGAAGCGGCTGGCGGAGATGCGCCAGTTTTCTCCGGAGATGGCCCAAAAGGTCGCGCTGGTGCTTCACCAGCGGATGGAAGGAATGGGGAATGGTGGGCGCAAATCCTACTCCGGTTTCAAGGCAGTGGCTGAGCTTCTGAATCGCGTTGACCAGACGGCGAGCAAGACGATCCTTGAGGAGATTGAACAAGATGAGCCGAAGCTCGCAATCGGAATTCGCAATCTGATGTTTACCTTCGAAGACCTGCTGACCGTTCCAGCCGAGAGCATTCGGGAGTTTGTTGCGGCCGCCGATAAGAGAGTGCTGGCTATGGCGTTGAAGGGAAGCAGGGACAATCTGAAGGCCCACCTGTTCAAAGCGATGAGCTCCCGCGCGGTTGAGATGTTGAAGGAGGACATGGAGGTGATGGGCCCGGTGCGGATGAAGGATGTAGGGCTGGCTCAGCAGGAACTGCTTGCCTTGGCTCGTCAGCTGGAGAGTGAAGGACGAATCGTATTGAAGATGGGGCCCGATGATGACCTTGCTATCTGAAGACCTGCGCGACAACCCAGCCTCGCGACACGTGCTTCCGCTGGAGTTCGAAGAGATTGGCTACTCGTCGACGGCGGGTCCGATCGAGTTCGCATTGGAGGAGTGTGGCACTGATCGGGGCGAAGTTTCAGGAGACACGCTTCGCGAGTTGGAGGACAGACTTCATGTTCAGACTGAGCAGCACGCCAGAGATCTGGAGGAAGTGCGCGTTCGTACGCGTGAAGAGGTTCGCGAAGAACTGGAGCAGGCAGGGCAGGCGGCAATTCTTCGTGAGCGCGAAGCTGTTCTCCGAGCCTGCGAGGGATTCGCACAGGAACGAACACGCTACTTCGCGGCTGTGGAAGAGGAGGTGGTGCGACTGTCGCTCGCGATCGCTGCGCGGATTCTGCACCGGGAAATTGGGATGGATCCGCTGCTGCTGAAGGGTGCAGTGCGGGTTGCGCTCGAAAAGGTCCAAGGGGCTGAGACTGCTGTTCTGCATGTCCCGGAAGAACAGCAAGGCGA
>DASTSJ010000324.1:0-6193 GCA_035760765.1 Edaphobacter sp.
GCGTCTTCTCCGCATCATCGGAATGCATTTCGCTCACCTCAGCCGGCGGATTGACTCACGCCGATAAGCCGGACATACCTCTCCCGCGGCCAGGGCCGGCGATGGAAAACGTCATCGCAAAGAAGAAATCTGTATAACCACCATAGAGAGCAATAGCGGTTACTTCGTAACCTCGACACCCCGCCAGAAAGCGATGTGGTGCTTCACGTTCCGCGCGGCCGGCTTCGGGTCGGGGTAGTACCACGCGGCGTCCTGGTTCTCCTGCCCGTCCACCAGGATCGTGTAGTACCGGGCCTGGCCCTTCCACGGACAGCTGGAGGTCGTCGAGCTCGGCCTCAGGAACTCTCGCTTGACCGTCTCTTCGGGAAAGTAGACATTGCCCTCTACCGTCTCGTAGGTATCGCTCTCGGCCAGAACCTGCCCATTCCATACTGCCTTCGCCATAGTCTGCAACCCATTTTCTTTCTGTAATTTACAGCAAAGCCGCCTACGATCCAGGCGGCCCATGCACATCAGTGTCCAGAGACTACTTTAGTATTTCTAACAGAAACTGTGCAAAAAACAAACGCAGGGATCGCCAGACTGCTGCCAATGTCTCTCATTGGATGCGGTTGAGCTTCGTGGACAGCAGCCCGCGTTTCTACCAATCCTTATTCCTCAAGCCAGCTCTCAGGCCGCCTCTCCTTCCGGCTGCGCTACCTGTTTCTCGTAACTGCAGGGTGGGGCCGCGGAGACCGCCTCTTCCTCCGGTGCTCCCTTCTTCTTCCTTCGCTTCGGCAGTGCATCCTGGTTGTTCGGACAAACCCAGAAAGTTCCCTTGTCGTTCGTAACTTCGAGCAGATAAGCGCTTTCGCACTTGGGGCAGGTCTCGTTGATCAGCTTCTGGTTTGATGCAAAGTCGCACTTCGGATAGTTCACGCAGCCGTAGAAGACGTCCCCGCGCTTGGTCTTGCGAGCGGCGATATCTCCCCCGCACTTCGGGCACTTCACATCCAGCAGGTCCTGCTTGATGTACTTGCACTTCGGATATCCGCTGCAGCTGATGAACTCGCCATACTGACCCTGCCGCAGCAGCAGCGGCTTACCGCACTTCGGACATGCCTCTTCCAGCTGCACAGGAGGCTTCTGCTGCACCTTCTGGTTCAGCTTGCGAATGGTCTTGCACGGAGGATCCTCGTTGTAGCCGGGGCAGGCCATAAAGGGCCCCCACGGTCCGTTGCGCAGCACCATCACGCGGCCGCAGTTGTCGCAGAACTCCTCCTCGGCGACCTCGTCGGCCCCCGGAGCGTTCAGATCCGGCTTGGCGGCGTAGTTCTCCTTGGTGAAGTCGCAGCTGAAGGTCTCAACCAGTACCTTCTTGCCCTTGCCCTGAGCCTGATTAATGGCTTCGGTCAGCTCCTTCGCGTCCTTCACCTCGCGGCTGAACTCGGTGACGTCCTCCGTCATCGCCTTCACCGTCATCGGGAAGGTGAAGGCGTCGGTGATCTTCTTGACAACGGATTTCGGATTCTTCTTCCACGTCCCCCCAGCCACGGTCATCGGCTTCGACTTCGTGAAGTTCGAGCAGGAGAAGAAGCTGCCGAACTTGCCCCACTTCAGGATGAGCGGAGAGCCGCACTGCTCGCAGACCTCGTCAGTCTTGTGCTCCATCCGCTTGATGTCTTCCATGTGCTTCTCGGCAACCTTGAGCTCCTTCTCAAAGTGGTCGTAGAAGCCGGTCAGCAGATCCGTCCAGCGCTCCTGTCCGTCCTCGACTGCATCCAGCTCGACTTCAAGCGTGGCCGTGTACTGCGTATCGAAGATGTAGGGAAAGTTCTTCACCAGAAGCTTCGTGACGACGGTTCCGATCTCAGTAGGCACAAAGCGGCCCGTGATCTTCTTGACGTAATCGCGATCCTGAATGGTGTTAATGATGGAGGCGTAGGTCGAAGGTCTTCCGATCCCCTTCTCCTCCAGTGTCTTCACCAGGCTGGCCTCGTTGTAGCGCGGGGGAGGCTGGGTAAACTTTTGCTGCGGATCCAGCTTCTCGAGCTTCAGCGCCTCTCCGGCCGTCAGCTCCGGAAGCCTGCGCTCCGACTCGTCCTCGCCATCACCCTCTGCTGAGCCGTCCTGCTGCGCCAGCTTCTCTTCTTTCGCAGCCTTCTCCTTTGCGGCCTGACGAGCGCGCTTTTCTTCCTCTTCGAACTTCAGGTGGCCATCGAACTTCAGCACGCTTCCGCTCACCCTGAAGTCATAGGTCAGCTTGGCCGTCGCTTCAATCTCTACCGAGGTCTGATCGAAGACCGCGGGCGTCATCTGGCTGGCCACAAAACGCTGCCAGATCAGCTTGTACAGCCTGTATTGCTCGTCGGAGAGATACTTGCGGATCGAATCCGGAGTAAAGCGCACCGACGTCGGTCGAATCGCCTCATGGGCGTCCTGCGCCTGGGCCTGCTTTTTGCCCACAAACTCATTCGGCTTGGCCGGCAGATATCCGGAGCCCAGCTTGCCGATGTACTCGCGTGCCTCTGCGATCGCATCCGGGCTGACGCGGGTCGAATCGGTACGCATGTAGGTGATCAGGCCGACCGTGCCCTCCGAGCCCAGTTCAATACCTTCATACAACCGCTGCGCCACGCCCATCGTGCGGCGCACGTTAAAGCCCAGGCGCCCTGCGGACTCCTGCTGCAGCTTGCTCGTCGTGAAGGGAGCCTTGGGGTTGTTTCTGCGCTCCTTCTTCTCGACCGACTTGACGGCCCACTTCGCCGTCTCGAGCTCGCCCACAACCTCTTCGATCGCCTCACGGTCGGGCAGGGCGTTCGCCAGGAACTGCTCCTTGCCGTCCGCGTCAACGCCATTGGCCACACGCGCCGGAATCCCGTTCACCCCGACAAACCGCGCGGTGAATCCCTGCTTTCCGCTCCCCGGAAGAAGAACGGCGTCGATGGTCCAGTATTCGACCGGCTTGAAGTCGTTGATCTCCTGCTCGCGATCTACGATCAGGCGCAGAGCCACCGTCTGCACACGCCCTGCGCTCAGTCCGCGGCGGACCTTGTCCCACAGCAGGGGGGAGATCTGATATCCCACAAGCCGGTCCAGAACACGGCGGGTCTGCTGCGCGTCCACAAGGTTCTCGTCCACATCGCGAGCATGCTCAAACGCAGCGCGGACGGCCTTCTGGGTAATCTCATTAAAGGTGACGCGACGGACCTTCTTCTTGTCCTTGACGACCGGCATCAGCTGCATCGAAAGATGCGCCGCAATCGCCTCGCCCTCCCTATCCGGGTCAGGCGCCAGGTAAACTGCATCGGCCTTCGCCGCCAGCTTCTTCAGGCGGTCAACGACCTTCTCCTTACCAGGAGAGACGATCAGCGTCGGCTCGAAGGTTCTCTTCTTCAGCTCGACCCCGATGTCGTTTTTGGGCAGGTCCATAATGTGGCCCAACGAGGCCTCCACCTGGTAATCGCTGCCGAGATATTTATTGATCGTCTTCGCCTTCGCGGGCGACTCTACGATCACGAGTGACTTGGCCATTGTTTCCCTTCATTCTCCGGAACGTCCGCTCGAAGCTGGAAGTTCCATTCCCACTGCACTGCCTTGCAATGATTCCCTTGCGAACTTAACACGGTTCTGCCGTTCCGTCATCTCGGGCGATTCCCGTCAGACGGCGGCCAGCAGGAAATGTTATCCACTCCAGAGCGCAAAGGAGAGGGCGGCCGCTTCGCCGGGAAAGACCCATAAGATATTCAAATAAAAAGGATTGCCGCGAGGACCGTAGAAGTTTTCCACTGTTTACCGAACCGTCACATGGTTCGAACATAGTTCTTTCCGGACAACTGCCGGACGCGGCCTGCCAGCTCCAGCTCGAACAGCCCGGTAAAGATCTCTGCCGATCCAAGTTGCCCCTCCAACTGCTCCATCAGCTCGTCCAGCTGTGTGGCTTCATCCTGCCTCAGTCTCTCCAGGATGATCCGTTCGTGCTCCGAGAGCCTTGGTTCGCTAAATAAGGATGCGGACTCCGCTGCTTTCGATTCATTGCCCGCAGCGGCTCCTGCCTCCTCCTCCAGCCTTCCCCGTATCTCCGAGGGTAAGTCCTCCCAAACATCCTCCCAGGTCGCCGTGAGCTTAGCTCCCTGCTTAATCAGAGTGTTAGGCCCCCAGGCGTTCTTGTTCGTGACGTTCCCCGGAACCGCATACACGTCACGGTTCTGCTCCATGGCCAGTCGGGCTGTAATCCTGGTGCCGCTGTGCTCGGCGGCCTCGATGACCAGCACACCAACGCTCAGGCCGCTCAGAATGCGGTTTCTCACGGGAAAGTTCTGCGGAGCCGGAAAGGTCCCCAGCGGGTACTCGCTGACGATCGTGCCTCCGCTCTGGACGATCTGCTCGGCGAGCCGCTTGTTCTCCTTGGGGTAGATCACGTCGATGCCCGTGCCCCACACCGCCACGGTCTTGCCGCGGGCCTCGAGCGCTCCCTTGTGGGCCGCCGTATCCACCCCGCGAGCCATGCCGCTTAATATAGTCAGCCCTCGCGCTGCCAGATCGCGGGAGAGCATCTCCGCCATGCCCGCCCCGTAGGTCGAAGGATGTCGCGTTCCCACAACCGCAATGCCGGGCCGCGAGAGCAGACTTGCGTCGCCACGAATCCAAAGCACCGCGGGCGGATCGTAGATCTCGCGCAGCCGCTCAGGGTACTCGTCGTCGGAAGGCGTGACGATCAGTCCGCCGTTCTCCTGGACCCGGTTCCACTCCTCCTCGGCCGCAGCCCGAGCCTTACCGTCGAAGAGGAACTGGGCCGACTGGGCGGGCATCCCCAACCCCTCCAGCTCAGTCAGCGACGCTGTGAAGATCTGCTTCGGGTCCCCGAGCTGGCGCATCACGCGCCACGTTCGCGTGGCTCCCATCGCGGGCGTCAACAACACCGCAAGCCACGCCAGCTGCGATTCCGTCCAAACTCTATTGCCCGTACTTCCCTGTTGGCCCGACTTCAAACCTTCTCCTCGTCACGCGTCCTGCGACTGCACTGCCTGGATCAGGCCGCGGACATATCCATAACAGTAAGCGAAGGACTGCAGGCCGTGGGGATCACTCTCCGCCTGCGGAACATGATCCGGCATCAGCATGTACGGATAGCCCACCTCCTTGTAGACCTGGATCGCCTTCCACATGTCCACGTCGCCCTCGTCCGGATAGACCTCGATAAAGTCGTCGCGGTGCCCGCGGATATTCCGGAAGTGCACGTTGAAGATCTTCTTCCGCGTCCCGAAGTAACGAATCACGTCGAAGATCTCCGTCCCCGGATCGGCCAGCATCTCCGACACCGTTCCCTGGCAGAAGTTCAACCCGTGATAGTCACTCTCGCGGATGGAGATGAACTTCTTGAGCCCGTCCACAGTCCCCAGCACACGATCGACTCCCTGGTATCCCTCCGGAGGCACTCCGGGATCCTGCGGGTGACAGGCCATGCGGACCTTGTACTCGTTCGCTACCGGAATGATCTTGTCGAGGAAGTACGTAATCCTCTGCCAGAACGCATCGGCATCCACATGTCCCGCGATGGTAAGCGGCGTCTTGGGCTTTGCCTCCGCCAGCTTCCACTGGCTGTAAGTTGCATCGCCGCGACCGGGCACCCGCCCGGTCCTCAGCACGCCAAGAATGCTCATGTTGTACTTGATCGAAGGCAGGCCCACCTGCGCGCAGTTCCGAATCAGCGTCTGCATCTGCTCGATATCTCGGTCACGCTCCGGACTCTGCGCCAGCATGATCGCCGGGTGCTTCTCCCGGTCGATGTAGCTGGACGCGAGAATCGGAGGAGCCACGCAGACAATCTCGATCCCATTCTTTTCCGCCAGCTCGCGCATCCGGCTCAGCTCGTCGACCGTAGATGCGATTCTGCCGTCTGAGGTCTCCGGGTACCCGCAGATGTGCTCTACGCCGTAGCGCGCCAGATACTTCAGATGAGCATCCGTCGTCGGCGCACTCTGACAGCCGAGCTTCATCATCGCTTTTGGTGTTGCGTGTTGCCTGGAACGGGCAGCCGCTACACCTTCCTTCGCTCCCGCCGCCAGCGCCGCAGCGCCCGATCCTGCAAGAAATCTTCTCCGATCCACGAATCCTCTCTCCCGAGAACGCAGCAAGACCGCGTCCGCAAGAATCCTACAATCCCTTTGCTGAATCACTCACTCGAAATCTTCAGGCCTCTTCGTCGTCGCAC
>DASTSJ010000325.1:0-3374 GCA_035760765.1 Edaphobacter sp.
ACCAGCACAGAGGTGCTGATTCACCTGAGCGCCGTCTCGCCGGACCTGCTTGAGCCTACTCTGTCGAACCTGGCTGCTGCATTTGCCGGATACCCCGCTCTCGTCGCGATTCCAGAGACTGCGGCACCGAACCACACCCGGAACATCGATTCCCTGCGCGTGCTTCCATATACACCCGCCGCCACCTCGACCATTCACTGGGTTCACCCTGCAGCCGATTATCTCTCGGCCTATAAGCTGATGCAGGAACAGAACGTCGGCAGTTGCCTGATGCTCGGACCGGACTCCCAAACGATGCAGCCGGAATCGATCCGGAGGCTGGCCGAAGCCATGCTCGCGACCTCTGCCGATCTCGTAGTCTCACACTATCAACTGGGCGCACACGAGGGGCTGGTGAACTCCGGGATCCTGTATCCGCTCAGCCGAGCCCTCTTTTGTGCGCAGCCACGCTTTCCCCTGGCGATCGATATAGGTATCTCGCCCCGCATGGCAGAGCGCCTTGCCATCGCTGCGCAACGCTTCACCGCCATCAACCAGGACGACGCTCTGCTCTGGCCCGTGTCTGAAGCGGCCATGGCCGGATTCACAATGACAGAGGTTGAGGTTCCATCCAGAACTGCTCCTCAGCCCACTAACCTCGACCTGAATGCTCTGCTGGGGCAGATTCTGGGCTCCCTCTTCTCCGACATCGATGCGCGCGCATCGTTTTGGCAGAGGCTGCGCACGACAATACCGCCTAGGACCGTCCTTTCCACCCCCGAGTCGGGGGAGCAGATCGATGTAACTCCCATGCTCGACGCCTTTCATCTCGCATACAGCAACCTCCACGAGATCTGGGCGTTGGTGCTTCCGCCGCACACTCTCCTGGGCCTCAAGCGTCTTTCCGTCATGCCGCGTGAATCTTTCCGGTTTGCGGATAGCCTCTGGGCTCGCATTCTCTACGACTTTGTCCTGGCATATCGATTGCGTACGATCAATCGTGGCCATCTGCTCGGCGCTCTCACGCCGCTCTATCTTGCATGGGTTGCTTCGCACCTTCTTCTGGTGCAGAGCGGTATTCCGCCGGAAAAGCACATTGAGGAGCTTGCCCAGGCATTTGAAGTTGATAAACCGTATCTTGTGTCCCGCTGGCGCTGGCCCGATCGCTTCAACCCATAGCCTGCTTACAGCCTGAGAACCACCTGAAGGAGATTCGCTGATGTGGCAACAAGTCGAACTCGCCCTGAGCCAATCCGCACACCGGGCCCTGGTCACGCTGGCCAACTTTCTTCCGGGTCTGCTGGCACTTCTGCTTGCCGTACTGATCCTTACCGCGATCGGCGCCATTCTGGCGGCACTTCTCAAGCGCCTGCTGACGGCTATTCGCTTCGATGAGCGGCTCTCGAAGAACTCGCTCGTACCGCTGGACTGGGCACCTTCGCACGGACCCACGCTGCTGGTCGCTCGCGCTGTCTTCTGGGCCAACGTTGTCCTCGGCTTTCTGATCGGTATCTCTGCATTCGACGCGGCCTATGCCGGCAACTCGCAGATGTCCTTTTTCCTTCTCCCGTACCTCACTCACTCGGTCGGAGCGATCCTGCTGTTCCTTCTGGGTACGTTGCTGGCACGCTTCCTCGCCCGCACCGTGCTGATCGAGGCCGTCAACGCACGCCTGCAATACGCACGCTTCCTTTCGGTCGGCGTAAAGTGGCTCGTCCTTGTGCTGACGGCAGCCACCGTGCTCGATCACCTGGAGATCGGGGGAACCGTCGTGGACCTTGCCTTTGGCATCCTCTTCGGCGGCATCGTGCTTACGCTCTCCCTCGCCATCGGGCTTGGCTCCCGCGATATGGTCAGTCGCTCGCTCGAGAAGAATGCGGATAGCGAAATCCTTCCTTCCGATCAGGCATACAAGACTCATCCGCCTGCGGAGACACTGCGGCACTTTTGATATTGCAGAGGAGCCACCCCCTGCTCGAGCCCGCGGCGGAGTTGGCGACAGAAGAACTCTTCATCCAATCGTCTGCCCTCAAAACTTGGCCAGGAATTTTTACTTATCTAGGTTCACTTCCATTATCGAAAGACGCTATGATGCCCGGCATGCGTCTCTACCCATGGGTTCTCCTTCTGGCCGTGGCCAGTCCCGCTCAGACTCCGCACTCCGATCTTGCCCAAAGCCCGTACATGGGATGGAGCTCCTGGTCCTTCCTGAGAAGTAAACCTACTGAGCAAAAGGTGAAGGCTCAGGTCGACGCTCTGTTTCACGCAAACCTTCCCGACTACGGATATCGCTACATCAATCTCGACGCTGGCTGGAGCGACGGATACGACAATCACGGTATCCCGAAGCCTAACCTGTCCGCATTTCCGAGTGGGATGGTTGGGTTCGGCGCTTACCTCCACAAACGAGGTCTTCGCTTCGGC
Source organism: Edaphobacter sp. (assembly GCA_035760765.1). GTDB lineage: Bacteria > Acidobacteriota > Terriglobia > Terriglobales > Acidobacteriaceae > Edaphobacter. Next base: position 2,404 of record DASTSJ010000325.1, read on the forward strand.
ATATACATGAACCCGGGAATCGATCCCAAGCTGTACGACCAGAACCCGGTCATTGAAGGAACGACGGTACGTATCCGCGAGATTACTCAGACTGACATGCCGGGCAGCACGCACAAGGGCTCTTACAAGATCGACTTCACGAAACCAGCCGCGCGACTCTATATTCGATCGCTTCTACGTCAGTTCGCACGGTGGAAGGTCGACTTCATCAAACTCGATTTTGTCGGTCCAGGCGGAGGCAATCTCCCTGCGGATAACCGCGAAGAGGTGCGTCAGTGGCACGAGGCTATTCTGGCTGCACACCGCCCAATCTGGCTGGAGCTCTCCAACTGGCTCTCTCTCGATCAGGCTTCCCTCTGGCGCGCCACCTCCAACGGCTGGAGAATCGAAAACGATATCGAATGCTATCCGTGCGGCAGGAGTAGTGATCCGGCGATCAAAGGTAATCTCACAACCTGGGCGAAGATCTCCGAGCGATTCTCCGACGTCGTTCCCTGGATCAACTATGCTGGCCCCGGGACTCATGGAAAATCTGGGGGCTGGAATGACTTCGATTCCCTCGAGATTGGTAACGGCGACAAGGATGGCGTCACGCCAACAGAACGTCAGACCATGTTCACCTTCTGGGCCATCTCCTGTGCACCACTCTATCTCGGCACCGATCTTACGCATCTTGACTCAGGCGATCTCGCCATCATCACCAATCGGAACCTGATCGCAATCAATCAGGACGGCAGGCCTGCCAGCCCTCTCGATATTCAACAACTGCGGAAGAAACCGCAGCAGGCTTGGTTCACTCGAAATCCTGATGGCTCGGCGATTCTGACCTTATTCAATCTGGGACCAGATACCGCGACCATTCAATTCAGATGGGATGAGTTGGATTCTCTTCGAGATACTCACTTCGCAGCACATCCTCCTGTGTTGAGGGATCTCGTGACCAACGAGGCCGTTCCAATGTCCCCCGCGGA
>DASTSJ010000326.1:0-2545 GCA_035760765.1 Edaphobacter sp.
AGCAGAGAAGTTGCGGGCCGCAGGCATCGAGGTAGTCATCGGCGTCGGCCAGGAGGAAGCCAGGCAGATCAACGAGGCCTTCGCGCATTTCATCCGCACGCGCACCCCCTTTGTGACCCTCAAGGCTGCACTCTCCGCCGATGGCAAGCTGGCTCCTGCTGCCAGTTCCCGCACGACCAACGAACCCTTCTGGCTGACAGGAACAGAAGCGCGGCAGAATGTGCAGCAGCTTCGGCATGCCTCAGACGCAATTCTGACGGGTATCGGCACGGTGCTCGCGGACGATCCACAGCTGACAGATCGAAGCGGAATCCCTCGCCGGCGTCCACTGCTTCGCGTAGTGCTCGACAGCTACCTGCGCACGCGAGTCTCATGCAAGCTCGTGTCTTCTGCAAAGAACGACCTCCTCATCTTCGCTGGAAGATCAGCACCACAGGACAAGCTCAACGCACTTCGAAGTGCAGGCGCCGAAGTAGAGATGATCGCGGAAGAGAACGGGCGACTGTCTCTTCCCTACATCCTGTCACGGCTGGGTGAGCGGCAGATACTCAGCCTGCTGCTGGAGGGAGGCTCCAGGCTAAACGGAGCCTTTCTGCGGCATAGGCTCGTCGATAAGGTGATCCTCTTTCATTCGCCGGGGACGCTGGGTGATCAGGCGATCCCGTTTGCAGAGGGGATCCGTTCACCGGCTGAGGTTGAACGCAGCCTCTCGCGGGTTGCGCGCGTGGCGCTCGGACAGGATACTCGGGTTACCGGATACCTGCGCGATCCATGGACATCGCAAGCAACTTCCGGGCCCGTAAAGCCGGAGGAGTAGTATGCCTAAGCCAAGTCGCGTGACTCGAAGCAGATTCGAATACGAAGAAGACGGCAAGGTCGCCATCCTGGAGTTTGAGACCGATGACCTTGGGTGGATTACTCTTCTTCGCACTGAGGTGCCTGACGCGCTACGCGGACGCGGTATCGCGGGTGAGTTGCTGCGAACCGCATTCCAATATGCCCGTGAACGCCATCTTCGCGTCGATGTTCTCTGCCCTCTGGCTGCCGATTACCTGAAGCGACATCCTGAGTTGAAGGATGGTTCCCCCGATGCCTGAAAGACGTAGATTTCTATGCGGAACACAGCTTCGCGCTAACCTATAGGTATGTTTACCGGGCTGATCGAAACCACTGGAACGGTTCTCTGCGTCACGCCGCAGGCTGGCGTGACACGCATTACCCTAAGCGCTCCTGCTTCTCTCATCAACCGGCTGACTACGGGTGACTCCGTTGCAGTAAGCGGAGTTTGCCTGACGGCGCTGGACATCGAGCCTAACGCCTTCCCACCGCGGTTCTCTGCTGATCTGGCGGCAGAGACCATCGCCCGCACGACGCTCTCGCGACTCAGGCCTGGAACGGTGGTAAACCTTGAGCTACCAACACCCGCTGGCTCGCCGCTGGGAGGTCATGTCGTCCAAGGACACGTGGACGGGACGGCGACGCTGGTCTCGCTTGAGGCGGTCACGCCTGACACGGAGACGACAGATTATCGCCTTCGGCTTGCAGTACCGGACTCGCTGACCCGGTATATCGTCGAGAAGGGCTCGATCACGGTTGAAGGAATCTCCCTCACCGTGGCGTCGGTTCAAGACCGCCAGGTCGAGATCGCCATCATTCCGCATACCTACGCTGCGACCAGTCTGCGCACACTCTCGCCTTCGGACGATGTCAACATCGAGGTTGACGTTCTGGGAAAGTATGCGGAGCGCCAGGGAGAGGCTCCCAAGAAATTTGCGCTGACCGAGGCATACCTGATCGCCAACGGATACTAAGAGCATCTGGTTCTGGGCGGTTGTTCGCCAAGGACGTGAAGGAAAACGCAAAGGGCGCAGTCCTTATGACTGCGCCCTTACCATCACCGGACCAGCACCACCCGGACCCGGTGATCACTTGAAGAGCTCTTAGATCGAGCTCATGTTGTGCAGGAACTCCTGGTTGTTCCTGGTCTTTGCCAGCTTGTCGGTAAGCAGCTCCATGGCCTCGACAGGAGAGAGCGGATTCAAAACCTTACGGAGAATCCAGATGCGCTGCAAATCTTCCTTCGGGATGAGCAGCTCTTCCTTGCGGGTTCCGGAGCGTTGGATATCGATCGCCGGGAAGACGCGCTTGTCGACCAGCTTGCGATCAAGGATGACTTCCATGTTGCCGGTGCCCTTGAACTCTTCGAAGATGACCTCGTCCATTCTTGATCCCGTATCGACCAGGGCCGTCGCGATGATGGTGAGCGAGCCGCCTTCTTCGATGTTGCGGGCAGCTCCGAAGAACCGCTTGGGACGCTGCAGAGCGTTCGAATCGACACCGCCTGACAGGACCTTACCGCTGGGAGGAACGATAGTGTTGTATGCGCGGGCGAGACGCGTGATGGAGTCCAGGAGAATGACGACGTCGCGTTTGTGCTCGACCAGTCGCTTTGCCTTCTCGATGACCATCTCGGCAACCTGCACGTGACGTGCTGCCGGCTCGTCGAAGGTGGAGCTGATGACCTCTCCTTTGACGGAGCGCTGCA
>DASTSJ010000327.1:0-4507 GCA_035760765.1 Edaphobacter sp.
AGATTGAAGGTTGCAAACTGGTCGATCATGTTTCCGTCATCGCGTGAAGTTGTCATAAACTCCTCTCTTTCTGTTGGGCTAAACATCCTAAGCCCTTGAGAAGGTTGGATGCACCTGTTTCCAATGCTTTTAGCCCCTTAAGACGTCGAAGACGTCAAATCTTTTGGCTCAGACCCATAGAAAGGCAGGATGGTCGACCCCGGTAGCCGCACGAGCGACTCGTTCGTTCACGCGCTGGCCATTACTGCCGTTGGTAAAGATGGCGAGAGCTGTCCGGGAGGGCGGATGAGCAAGAATAAAGTTCTTCCACCCGCCGTTGTCTCCCCATTGCCATAGATAGTTAGCCGCGCTTGTCGTCTCGATGCCGATGCCGAGACCCCAGGAGAGCGCTGCGTTGATGCGGGCTACCGGTGTCCACATCAGGTTCTTTGTAGCGGGCGAAAGTCCGAGGATGGGATCCGATGGATCCAGAAGCGCGGAGAGGAAGCGGGTGTAGTCGCTGACCGTTGTGAGCAGGGAGAAGGCGACATTCGGGACGAACTCACTGGGGCCTGGCGTGTGATGGAACTTCTTCATCAACGCGTCCGAAAGCTCCTCTGTCGTCCAGAAAGAGATCGGCTTTCCACTGCTCTGAACAATCTCGAATTCGTCCATGGGCAGATCACGGTTGTAGAAGGGGTCGGTTCCCCGATGACCCGCGACAAGGCGATCCTTTGCATCGGGCAGCCAGAGAAATGTGGAAGACCGCATCTGAAGTGGCTGGAATACTCGTTCCTGCATCATGGCTTCGAAGCCGATACCCGTGACATGCTCCACGATTCGCTGAAGATGAAAGAAGCCCTCGCCTGAGTACCCAAAGCGGCTTCCGGGCTCGAACGCTGGCGTCAGCCTTTGGTCTTTTTCTCCGCGCCAGTTCGGAAGGCCCGTTGTGTGACAAAGCACGTGACGGATTGTGACTCGATCGCCCCACCTTCCGGTTAGAGCGTCATCTTGCAGGTAGCTATTGAGCGGACGGTCGAGATCCAGCTTCTTCTCTTGTGCAAGCTGAAGAACAAGACAGGCAAAGATGGGTTTGCCCAGGGAGCAGCCCGGAAAGAGTGAGTCCGGTGTGATTGAGGCCTTTGTGTTGAAGTTGGCAACCCCTGCGTAGTGCTGCCATGTCGGCTTTCCAGGGCCGATCACGGCCATGCCGAGCCCGGGAAGCGTCGCAAGTTCCATAGGCGTAGGTAACTGGGCGAGAAATTCTTCGCCTGGCGGATGGATTCCCCCTGCAACTCTTTGGCTGCCGAGTGAGCGGATCGGTGTGAGAAGCGCGGCGGATGTTGTTCCTGCCAGGAAAAAGCGACGATTCATTTGCAATTGCCCCTTACACCGCACGGAGATAGACAGCATTGGCTACGCGAGATGAGAGAGATACGGACGCGGCCGCTTGAAGTTCCAGTGATCTTTCGTACAGGGAGAGCTGGATCGCTTCCTACGACTGGTCTGAATTTGCCCTGGAGACGGTGGTGCTGACTTCAATCCGTGGTCCATTGCATACTGAGAGTTCCCATCGCCGTATGGGGTATAGATCGAGGCGATACACGAAGGAGAGAAGAGATATCCATGGAGCAGCAGAAGATAGACGCAGCGGTAGAGTTTGCGCGCGAGAACCAGCATCGGTTTGTCGAAGAGCTGAAGGCGCTCATCCGCATTCCTTCAGTCTCGACGCTTCCGGAGCACAACGGCGATGTTCGCCGCGCCGCCGAGTTTATTGCCTCGGAGCTGCGCCGCATCGGAATGGAAAACGTTCGCCTGGTCGAGACGGCCACTGGCGGTCACCCGCTGGTCTACGGAGACTGGCTGCATGCGGAGGGGGGTGCGCCTACAGTACTCTGCTATGGCCACTACGATGTGCAGCCCGCCGAGCCTCTGGATGAGTGGATTTCGCCGCCGTTCGAGCCTGCCGAGCGCAACGGCAACTTGTACGCCCGGGGAGCCGTTGACGACAAAGGGCAGATGTGGATGCACGTCAAGGCTCTGGAGGCGCTCTTTGCCGCAAACGAGGGGAAGCTCCCGCTCAACATCCGCGTTCTCATCGAAGGAGAGGAAGAGGTTGGCGGTGAGGGCATCGCGTGGTTCGTCCAGAATCACCATGATCAGCTTCGCTCGGATCTTGCGCTGATCAGCGATACCGAGATGTTCGCTCCGGATCTGCCGACGCTGTGTGTTGGCCTGAGAGGGATGATCTACACCGAGATCGAGGTTCGCGGCGCCCGCATCGATCTCCACTCCGGAATGTACGGCGGCGCTGCGCCCAATCCCTTCGTCGCTCTTGCGCAGATCATCGCGAAGCTCAAAGACGAAGACGGCCGCGTCCAGATCCCCGGCTTTTACGACAAAGTCGTCGCGCCGAGCGAGGACGAGCTGAAGGCGTGGAAGGCTCTGCCCTTTGATGAGGAACACTACCGGGAGACGGAGGTCGGCTCACCCGAACTGACAGGCGAACCGGGATACAGCGTGCTGGAGCGCACATGGGCCCGTCCCACGCTGGACGTCCACGGCATGCCTGGCGGCTTTACCGGAGCGGGAGCGAAGACCGTTATTCCGGCCAAGGCGACGGCCAAGATCAGCATGCGTCTGGTGCCGGGGCAGATTCCTGCAGAGGTCTTTGAGCAGTACAAGTGCTTTGTAGAATCCATCGTTCCACGTGGGGTGGAGGTGACTGTCCGGCTCATTCACTCGGCGGAACCCATCGTGGTCTCGACCGATAACCGCTTTGTGAAGGCTTCCGTGGAGGCGATGCACCAGGTCTTTGGGACCGACACGGTCTTTGTGCGCGGCGGCGGATCCATTCCCATCGTCGGCGATTTTGTCCGCGAGCTGAATCTGCCGACCCTGATGATGGGCTTCGGGCTGCCGGACGACAATCTGCATGCTCCCAACGAGAAGTTTCACCTGGCGAACTTCCATCGCGGCATCGAGTCGCTCATCCGCTTCTTCGCGGCGGCGGGAGCCTGATGGCGGCTCCCTCGCTGGCCGGGTTCGTGCTCGCCGGGGGACGGAGTTCGCGCATGGGCCAGGACAAGGCCCTGCTCCGGCTGGGAGGCGTTCCTTTGGTGCAGAGTGCTGTGGCGAAGCTCCGCACGCTTACCCAGCAGGTGTTCATTCTCGGCAACCGGGCGGAGCTTGCTTCGTTCGCTCCGCTGGTCCCGGATCTGCATGAGAGCTGTGGTCCGTTGGGGGGAATGGAGGCCGCTCTCAGCCACACGGGCTGCGACTGGAGCCTGATACTGCCGGTGGATATGCCGTTCGTTCCGAGCGCTTTGTTGCGGTCCTGGGTCGCCACGGTGGTCAGTCAGCCGTCGGCCAGGGTTGCCTGCTTCATTGTGGATGAGGTTCCACAGCCAGCGCTCTGCCTGCTCCATCGCGAGATATTGCCCTTCCTCGCCCTGGCGGCAGAGCAGGGAAGATTCAAGCTGTATCCCGTGCTCGAGGATGCAGCGCAGCAGCTTGCTTCCCGCTACGATGCGACGCCTGACGCTGTTTTTTTTAGGAGACGATGGAAGGCGAGTGAGGCGCTGACACTGTTTGCGGATCTTCAGCAAGAGGCTGGAGCAGGAAATCAGAATCTTCTGACGCCTGCGCATCTTGCTGCATCCAAAGTATGGTTTGAGAATCTCAACACTCCTGAGCAGTTTGCTGAAGCTCAGTTGCACTCAGATGCGGCTGGAGTTTGACATTACGAAGCATTTCAGTCCGAAGTGCAACAATAGTTTTGAGGGAAGGCCTGATGTCTGGTGAACCTACCGATCGCACTCCGAGCGCGACCGACGATGCGTCGATGTTGAACTCTGACAAGCGGGACACCGTCCAGAAGGACGACGCCGAAGACTCAGAGCACATCTCCGATGACCAGTTGAAGACGGACACCGAGGAGCTGGCCCCGCTAACCGCTGAGGTATCACCCGACGTCGCGCCTGCAGTAGAAGAGTTCATGGAGCAGGCCGCCCAGCAGAACCAGGCGGCTGCGGCCGAGGTCGCCCCTGAGCGCCATGACAAACCCGCTCCCTATATCTCCTTCGAGAATGTCTCGAAGTCCTTCCGCGGGGTATCTGTCCTTGAGAACGTCAGCTTCTGTGTGCTGCCGGGCGAGACCCTGTGCATCCTTGGCCGCAGCGGAGTGGGCAAATCCGTGTCCCTGCAGATGCTGATGGGCTTCTATAAGCCTGACAGCGGAATCATCCGCGTCGCCGGCGACGATATCACGGGCTACGACGAGAAGCAGATGCAGGCGATCCGGCGCAAGGTCACGATGGTCTTCCAGAACGGAGCACTGTTCGATTCCATTACGGTCGGCGAGAATGTCGCCTTTCCTCTACGCGAGCGCGGAGAGCTGGGTGAGGAGCAGATCTATCAGGTCGTCAAGGGGCTTCTGGAGATGGTTGGCGTGGCGGGTATGGAGGATCTTCTTCCCTCTGACCTGTCGACTGGCATGAAGCGGTCGGTCGCCATCGCGCGGGCACTT
>DASTSJ010000328.1:0-5293 GCA_035760765.1 Edaphobacter sp.
TTGTGGAAATCCTTGCCCAGGGGAGCCATTGTTCCACGTGGAACAGTGAGGCTGGAGGAGATGGAAATGTTCCACGTGGAACAATGACCGGATGCCGAATTGATTGTTCCACGTGGAACAATCTTCGCCAACTTTAAAGCTTTGAAGCCACTTGGAGTGTTCCACGTGGAACATCGTCTCGCAGCAATCGCAGAACGAAGCTGTTGCTGCTCTCCGGAACAGGAATCTTCTCCACGAGACGGAACCCCTGCGAAATCGCAGGGGGATCGGTGGCCAGTAGCAGGATCTGGTGCGCAGCCCGGGGCATTGCGGCCTCCAGGGCTGCAGCCATGTTGTCCACCGCGCGCAGGGTCACCGTGTGGAAGGTGCGGGTTGCTGGCAGCGCCTCCGCCCGTCCACCCCAAACCTCTACGTTGCTCAATCCCAACGTCCGGACGACTTCCCGAAGAAAAGTCGCCTTCTTGTTCTGGGACTCCGCCAGCGTGACCTTAACCGAAGGATGCTGGAGAGCGATCGGCATGCCGGGAAATCCCGCCCCGGAGCCAAGATCCAGCAGGGTATCGGGCAGCGGCTTGCCCAGATGCAGCCCTGCGAACAGACTCTCGCCAAAGTGCCGCCGCACCATCTCCTCGGGCGAGCGGACCGCCGTCAGGTTGGTACGCTCGTTCCACCGCACCAGAAGGTCCAGGTAAACCGACAACTGCTGTACAAGTTCCGGGGAAACAGGCGAGAGGAAGGGCTGGAGGGCCTCTTCGATCTGCGCTTCACTCAAAACGGGCATGATTCCGTCAGTATCTCAGATGTTCCACGTGGAACATCTGAGGTCTCAAACGTCTCAGCAAAACGAAAAGGAGTGTTCCACGTGGAACACTCCGCAAAATCCTCCCCTGCATTGTTCCACGTGGAACACAGGGTTCAACTCTTCACCACGGACGCATGTACCGCGCGAGGCTTCCAGGCTGCCGCCTCCTGGACAAAGCGCTCAAATAGCGCCCGCGAAGCGGCACTGATCTCGTAACTGCGCTCTGGATGCCACTGTACTCCTAGGACGAAGTGCGCGTTCGGATTCTGTTGATCCTGTCCGCCCTCCACCGCCTCAACCACTCCGTCTTCCGTGCTGCGGGCGGTTACACGCAGGCCGTCCCCGGGAATCCCAATCGCCTGGTGATGGCTGGAGTTCACCGGAAGCCGAGCGAAACCCTCCTGTACCGGAGCCTCTTCCGCAGTGAGGGCATGCCCGACGATCGAATCCGGAGCCACGGCTGCCGTATGGGCGACGGCAACGTTACGACCAGCAGAATGATTGACGGGGACAGGGCTGAGGTCCTGGATAAGCGTGCCCCCGCGCCAGACGTTCAGGGACTGGGTCCCGAAGCAGATGGTGAAGAGCGGCTTGTAGAGGTTATGGGCGTCCTGGATCAGAAGCTCGTCGACGTTCTCCCGCGCCGGGTCGGCAGGGTTGCACTCCGGGATGGGCTCCTGGCCGAACTTGTGCGGGTTCACGTCGGCGGGGGAGCCGGGCAGGAGGACGCCGTGGCAGGTGTTGATCAGGTCGGCGGTCTCGCGGGGAGAGGCGTTCAGCGGAATCTCGATGGGGTCGCCTCCGGCCTTACGGACAGCGTCGGCGTAGGCAGGCCAGGAGCGGGAGTTGTACTCAGGGTTGTTGCTGGTGGGAACGGGAATGGCGATGCGCGGTCTCATGGGCGTATGCCCCAATGATACGGCGACTCTGTGCGATTCAGCCTAGTTCAGGGTGGTAGCTGATGTAGGTGCGGGTGATGGTGTCGAGCAGCTGCTTTGTAAGGGCATCGGCATCCCGGGTGGTGAGGCCGGTGGTCGGGATGGGGTCGCCGACGACCACACAGAGCGGACGCGGGTGCAGGTGGTAGGTGTGCATGGGGAGAAGCTCGTAGGTCCCGACCAGCGTGATCGGGACCAGCGGGACCTGCGCCTTGATGGCCATATACGCAGCGCCGGACACGAAGGGCTGGGGGTGTCCGTCCCTGGTGCGTCCGCCCTCAGGAAAGATGACCATCGGCATGCCGGATTTGAGCGTCTGGACGCAGCGGTTGAGGCTGGCGACGGCGTTGCGCGAGCTGGACTGATCGACGGGAACCTGGCCGGAGCGGTTGAGGTACCAGCCGATGAACGGGATCTTCCAGAGCGCCTGCTTGGCCATGATGCGGAACTGGAATGGCAGCCGCGCGAAGAGCACGGGGGTGTCGTAGTAACTGAGATGGTTCGCGGCGTATACGGCGGTCTGGTGGATGCGGAGCTTCTCCTCGCCGATGAGGGTAACGGGCGAGAGGCTGAGGATGAGGAGGGTGCGGGCCCAGAGGTGTGCGATGAAGTGCTGCTGGCGGCCGGACTTGTCCCACAGGCCGCAGACCAGCGAGATGCAGCCGAAGAAGGTCGTGGAGGCGGCGATCAGCGGCATGAGCAGCAGGTAGGTGAGCCAGCGGAAGAAGGCCGGCGCGGGCGGCTTGCTCACGGGGGTTCTTGCGGGTGGCTGCTCCAGGCTGGTGGTCGGTTCGGGCACGTTTGGTTTGGTTCCTCGGGGTTTGGTTCCTTTGCGGAGTTTAACCGCAGATCCTTCGACTTCGCTCAGGATGACACACTCTCTCTATTCACTGCTGTGCTTTGCTCAATGCTGGCTTCGCTCAGGATGACAGTTTTTGCGGAATGATGCGCTTGAGCGAAGCGCTTCTCGATCGGCTTTTGTTCAGCATGACATCTACAGGCGGCTGCCGGAAATTCTCACTTCGTCGTAGATCGGGATCCATGGTGGTGACTATGGGCGACCGAGGATGAGGGTGCGGAGCTCGCCGATGAGATAGACGGAGCCGGTGGCTACGATGAGGCCGTTGGCTGGGGTCAGCTCACTGGCTTTGGCCAACGCTTCTCTCAGGCTTTCCGTGGTTTCGACCGGCACCTCGAGGTCGCGGGCGGCTGCCTGCAGGTCTTCGATGGAGGCGGCGCGTGGGCTGTCGATGGGGGCGAGGATGACGTGGTCGTTGGGGCGGTCGGGCGAGGAGCGATCGAAGAGCGGAAGCAGGATCTGGCTCATCTCGCGGAGGTCCTTGTCGCGCAGGCAGGAGAAGAGCAGGGTGCGGGGCATGTCTTCGGGGAGCTGTGCGAGCGCGGCGCGTAGGGTCCAGGCTCCGCCAGGGTTGTGGGCTACGTCGAGCAGGATGGGAGCGGAGCCGGGGAGCGGGAGCAGCTCCAGGCGGCCGGGCCAAAGGGTTTTGCGGATTCCCTCTTCGATTTGAGCGTTGGTGATTTTGTAACCAGTATCGTTACTATTACTCTTTTTGTAACTGGTTGGGTTACGTAATTCTTCGGCGGCTGCGATGGCGAGCGCGATGTTGCGCTGCTGGTGCTGTCCGGCGAGTGGGGAGTCGATGTGCAGCGGGTGGCCGGCGAGGGTGACGGTATAGCGGTTGCGTGGGAGTGGGACCTCAGGGGCTGAAGCCCCTTCGCTTAAGTGGGCTGAGTGCGGCACGGCTGAAGCCGTGCCCTTAACAAGACTGCTGGCTGGCGTGATGGACGCGGCGGCTTCAGCGAGACCGGCTGGTGGCCGGAGTGATGCTGTGGCGTTGGCGGAAGGCTCGGCGGCCGAAGCGGTGTGGGAAGACAGGGATTCTTCGCTGCGCTCAGAATGACGAGTGGGTGCGGCGGGCTGGAGTCGCTGATAGGTGTTGTGCAGGAGCTTGTCAGCGGTGGGGATGTACTGTGCGGCGTTGATGGCGTGGAGGTCGAGCGTGGCGGCGGCTTCGCCGATGGCCTGATTGGCCTCGGGGTGTTGGGGGAGCGTGATGAGGGTTCCGTGGTGGCGGAGGATGCCGGCTTTTTCGCGGGTGATCTCGGCGATGGTGTTGCCGAGATACTCCTGGTGGTCGAGCGAGATGTCGGTGAGGATGGAGAGGATGGGTTCGACGATGTTGGTGGCGTCGAGACGACCTCCGAGGCCGACCTCGAGGATGGCAATGTCTACTGGTGCTACGCGCACGGCGGCAGGTGCCTTCGGCATGGGGATGGCCGCGTTATTCGTGGCCAGTGGGGCGTGGGGGCTGGGCGGACGAACCGCGGATCCTTCGACTGCGGCTTCGCCTTCGCTCAGGATGACACTTTGTTGCTGCGATGTCGGTGAAGGGGAGATCTGTTGCGCTCCTAAAGTAGCCGTGTGCTCGGAGGCCTCCTGCGAACCCACCTTAGCGGCTTCGCCGCGAAGATGGGGTACCCGGTTTTGTTGGGATTCGCACAGATGGTCTGCTGGATCTTCGTCGGTGTCCGGGTCTCCGGCGAAGTAGAGGAAGGCTACGGCGGTGAGGGTTTCAAAGAAGCTGGGGTGTTGGGGGAGCTGGCCGGAGGTAACGAGCTGCTCGGCGGCGGTGTCGACCTGGAAGTAGAGGCGGGCGAAGTCGTCGTCCGGAATGGGCTGGCCGTCGATCTGGATGCGCTCGTTGACCCGCGACAGGTGCGGCGAGGTGTAGAGCGCGGTGCGGTAGCCGGCGGCGGTGAGGATGCTGGCCAGCGTGGCGGCGGTGGAGCCCTTGCCGTTGGTTCCGGCGATCAGGACGGAGGGGAAGCGGGTCTGCGGGTCGCCGAGGGCGCGGGCGAGGGTGCGCATGTGTTCGAGCTCGAACTTGCGACGGGAGGTGGCGAGCTCGAGACCACGAGCGTACAGATGGTCGACCGCTGCGTTGTAGGACATGGGGTCATTTTAATAGGCCGGGAGGATGTAGGGTTCTGGGTGTGGTTGTTGGGCTTGGGCAATTGACGTGATGTTTGCATCTGGATGTTGCCGTAAAGCGGGCAGCCTTGTGGCGCATCGAGCAAAAGACAGGGATTCTTCGGCTTCGCCTCAGAATGACGGGTTCAAGGTGTGGTGGCGAAGATGGACTCTGCACGATGTCGGCCGGCAGTCGAACCGCAGAGCCTTCGACTTCGCTGCGCTTCGCTCAGGATGACACGTGGTTTTGGGTTGTTGCAGAGGGGATGACGTTCTGGGTTGGGGAGGGTGCGTCTGCTCCTCGAGTCGTTGGTCGAAACGCTGATCCTGCGAATCCCACCTTAGCCCGCTTCGCGGTCGAAGATGGGGCACCCGGTTTGTGGGGCGAATTGATTTTTGTGGCTTTGCTACGGAGAGGGGAAGAGCGGACATGTATCTGGCGGGGCCACCCTGCGTTTGGCAGGGTGGCGCATCCGGATGTCAGGCGGTTGGCTGGCTGGCGGTGGAGATGGCGTCGAGGGTGGCGAGGATCTCCGGTGGCAGGGTCAGGGTGGCGGCCTG
>DASTSJ010000329.1:0-8651 GCA_035760765.1 Edaphobacter sp.
GTCTGCGCAAACTCTTCCCTCTTCGAGCCGCTGAAGAGAACTAGCGCAGATGCGGCATCAGTTTCAGCGCATTGTCCCGATATACCTTCCGCAGCACATCGTCGGGAAGGAACAGTCCGTAGATGTTCCAGCGGCCCTGCCTTGAGGCGTGCGACGGATACTCGAAGTACTCGTCTGCGGTCTCAAGGAAGCGGAAGTAGAGCCGATACATATTATCCTCGGGCAGCAGATCGGTTCCGAAGAGAATGCGGTCTGCGTACTTCAGAAAGAACTCTCGGGCGCTGTAGGGCTGCCGTCCCAGTTCCGGCGTCCGTGCGCTGATGTCGATCTGGAGATTCGGTAGCGCCTCAAGTTGTTGCGCAAGAAAACGAAGATCCTCCGGCGACTCTGCACAGTGCGCGCCGACGAAGGTCACATCCGGGTGACGAGCGATGACGCGGTTGCGCTGTTCGAGCAGTTCGCGTTTTGAGACGGGTGAGCCGTAGAAACTCCAGTCCGGATGTGCCGCCAATTCCTCATAGCGCTCGTTGTGTTCGTCGATCGGGTCAAAGAAAGCCGTCGGGTCTGCCGTGTGAAACATGACGGGCAGGCCAAGTTCGCCGCAGGCCGCGAAGATAGCCGCGAAGCGATCATCGTCGATGCGCAGGAGCTTACCTTGGGAGTCGCGCAGGGTGAGTCCCAGGTCCTTCCAGAATTTGATCCCGCATGCGCCGTGATCGACCATACGCTTGAGCCGCTCTATCGTGACGGCAGCGAAGTCACTGCGATCTACCCCGCTCCAATCCATCCAACCTATGGTGGAAAACTTTTCTGGCGCTGCCCGATGAAAGCGACCCATCATGTCGAGCGCAGCCTGACCTACCTGCATGGTGATGTTCACGACGTGCTCGACGCCGCAGCGATCCATAATGGCGAGCACCTCGTGGGGGTCTGTTGAGTCAAGGTGATTGTGATAATCGATTGCCGGATAGCGCGGCGTGAGAATCGTGTGCTCTTCGACGTTCAGGCAGGAATGGGGCTGAAAATCGCTCAGGCGCAGATCAACGCGCGCGGTTGCGGTGACCATATCAACAAACTTGTCGTTCGATTCTGCCATAGGGTGAACTCTACCTCTCAGCCAAGATAATTGCTTCCATAGGCAGCGAAGAGTCGTCCCGTAAAAAAAGTGAGCCACAATCTTTCACGCCCATCTATCCTTTGTCTTTAGGGCCAAGTGTTTCACGGATTACGACGCTACGATGAAGACGACTGGGCGCCCTAAATCACGCGGTGGTTTCATGCTGATTGAAGAACGACGTCAGCATGTTCTTTCCCAGATTCAGAGAGACGGGCGTGTCCTCGTCTCCGAATTGTCCGACGCATTGGGAATCTCTCGCATTACCATTCGCAAAGACCTCGATAATCTTGAAAGTCGAGGCCTGGTGACGCGAACCCACGGCGGCGCTCTGGCCGCACAGCACCCGTCCCTCGACCCTCCGGTTAATGAGAAACATCGCCAACGCCTGAAGGAGAAGCAGCGAATCGCAGAGGCCGCGGCGAAGCTGACGCGCGACGGCGACTGCATTCTGCTTGATTCCGGAACGACGACGACGGCCGTAGCACACGCGCTTCGCCGTTTAAATCAGCTAACCATCATCACGAACGGCGTGAATATCGCTGCAGATCTAGCGAACACAAACTTCGAAATAATCCTGCTGGGTGGGGTCATGCGGAAGGGCGCCCTCTCCATTGTTGGACCATCGGCGGAAGACATGCTTCGCGAAATTCGCGCGGACATCCTCTTCCTGGGCGTGGATGGGTTTGATTCAAATCTTGGGATCACCACGCCCAATGTTCTTGAAGCGCGCGTCAATCGGGCCATGGTTCAGGCAGCTCGGCGCGTGGTTGCCGTGTGCGATTCGACCAAGTTCACCCGTCGCAGCCTGGCAAAGATTGTTCCGACCTCGGGAATACATGCCGTTATCACGGATGACCAGATCTCGAAGAAGGATTTGAACGAACTGAAGAACTCCGGAGTAGACGTGATTCTGGTTTGAAGTAAGCGCCATCTCTATGGCTTTCTTTTATTTACGTTTTGTTTCGTTTCTTAAGTATGATGAGGAACGTGGGGTAGGCTTACCCCAGTGGAGGTCAGCCTTTTATGCATCACGAAGTACGGACGCTGGGCGAGATTCAGAACCAGCCGCGGGTATGGAATGACTGCTTCGCCGCTCTGGAGCAGATGGACCTTCGCGGACTCGTCGCCGGTCGTGAGCCCGAACGAGCAGAATGGGTCTTCGTGGGCTGCGGCACCAGCTATTATCTGGCTCAGGCCGCCGCATGCAGCCTCGGGTCTTTGCTGAATGTGTCGGCCCGCGCCCTTCCTGCTTCAGAGATCCTGCTGTATCCCTCTCTCTCCCTGCCCTACAGCCAGCGGTCCTATTTTCCAGTGCTGATTTCAAGGTCGGGACACACATCTGAGATTCTGCGTGTCGCCGAGTACCTGCACTCGCAGGGAATCTCGTTCCTCGGCGTGACCTGCGATGGGCGCGAGCTAAAAGATATGACTCCTCGACTGCTCCGCATGCCCGCGGTGGAGCAAAGCACGGTCATGACGTCTTCGTTCACCTCCATGCTGCTTGGCCTGCAGTACCTGGCTGCGACGCTGGCCGGCAAGCAGGAATTTATCAACGCTCTCAAGACCCTGCCTGCTGAACTGAGCCGCCTACTGGAGACCTATTCAGCGAAGGTGGAGGCCTTTGCCCAGACGGATCTCGACGATGTCGCCTTCCTGGGACAGGGACCGTTCTATCCCATTGCGTCGGAAACAGCGCTCAAAGTGATGGAATCGTCCAGCACGTATGCGCAGTATTTCCACACGCTCGAATTCCGTCACGGGCCAAAGTCGATCGCGGGCCAAAGGACGCTCGTAGGCGGCCTGATCTCCGAGAGCGGACTTGAGCAGGAGGCCGCGGTGCTACGAGAGATGAAGGCTCTCGGCTCTTCCACCATGGCGGTGACCAACAAAGCCTCGAACACTCTGAGAGAATCCTCTGACCTGCTGATTGAGCTTGGGCTCAATGTTCCGGAGATCGCACGACTGATCGTGTACGTCGTGTGGGGACAGCTCTTTGGCAGCTATCGTGGCCTCGCGAAGGGGCTCGATCCGGACAATCCCCGCAACCTGAGCCGAGTGGTCACTCTCTAGTCCGCTGCATGAAGAGCTTCGACGTAACGATCGCCGGCGACATGAACCTTGACCTGATTCTCTACGGTCTTCCCCGGCAGATGCCTCTGGAGCGCGAGCTTCTCGCTCGCGACTTCAAGCTGACGCTTGGCGGCTCTTCTGCCATCCTTGCGCACAATCTCTCTGCACTCGGAAGCAGGGTCGGCATGATCGGCAAAGTTGGCCGCGATGAGATGGGAGTACTCGCGCTCGAACGCCTGCAGCACGCCGGTGTGGATCTCTCTCACTGTATCCAGACGACGGATGGCACGCAGACCGGGGTCACCATCCTGCTACACCATGGGGCAGCGCGGCACATCCTTACCTACCTGGGAACAATGGCCGAGCTCAGGACAGAAGAACTGGACGCCGACTACCTCCTTCAAGCCCGCCACTTCCATGTGTCCGCCTTCTTCCTGCAGAAGGGTCTGCAGAGCGGTCTGCCCGCGTTGTGCAGAAACCTTCGCGAACAGGGCATGTCTGTGTCGTTGGATACGAACGACGACCCGGACGATTTGTGGGGCGAAGCTTTCCTCGCGATGCTGCCACAAATCGACCTGCTGCTGCCGAACGAAGATGAGGCGCGCAGAATGGCCCGCACGGAAGATCTCAGCCAGGCCGTGTTGTGGCTTGCCGAACGCGTTCCTGTCGTCGCGGTGAAGTGCGGCTCCAGGGGGGCAATCGTCCAGCGAGGCAGTCAGCGATGGGAGATCCCCGCTACAACGGTTGAGCCTGTCGATACCATAGGCGCCGGCGATAGCTTCGACGCGGGATTCCTTTCCCGATACGTCAAGGGCGAGCCGCTTGATGCGTGCGCGTGGGCGGGCAATCAGACAGCAGCTGTCTCAACGCTGCGGCCCGGAGGAACAGAGGCATTTCGCGATCCCGAACTGCTGAGCCGTATCCGCGCAGCCTTGGCATCAGGAACGCAGAGTTAGTTCACCTCGAAACGATCACCGCGCGCAGGACAGACGACCTCAAGCTTGTAGCGATTCTCAATCTCTTCTTTCAATGCATCCTGCGCTTGCGGCTCTCCATGTACGAGGAAGACCTTCTTCAACCCTTTCACGACCGGTTCCATCCAGGACAGCAGCTCGGCCTGATCTGCGTGCCCGCTCAGTTCCCCGATGGAGTCCACCTCCGCGCGCAGTCGCATTGGTTCGCCGAAGATGTTTACCTCAGGAAGCCGTTGGACCAGCTTGCGGCCCAGGGTATTGGCGGCCTGGTAGCCGGTGATCAGCACGAGGTTTCGCGGGTCTTCGATCCCATTCTTCAGGTGATGCAGAATCCTTCCGGCTTCGCACATGCCGGAGGCTGCCATAACGATGTACGGCATCCGCAGATCGTTAAGCGCTTTGCTCTCCTGCACACTTTCCGTGTACTTCAGGTTGCCCCACTTAAAGGGATCGATCCCTTCCTGATAGAACTTGCAGATCTCGCGATCCCAGTCCTCAGTATGGGTCCTGAAGGCCTCCGTGACCTTGGTCGCTAGCGGGCTGTCGACAAAGATCGGAAGATCGGGAATCTGCTTTTCCTGAGTAAGCTGATGCAGCAGCATGACGAGCTGTTGGGTTCTTTCGACAGCGAACGCGGGAACAATAATTCTTCCGCCACGAGCGGCGACGCGCTTCACCAGTCTGGCAAGCTTCTGCTTCACTGGGCCAGCCGGCTGGTGCAGACGGTTGCCGTAGGTGCTCTCCATAATCAGGTAGTCCGCCACAGGCGCTTCATCGGGGTTCTGGATGATCGGCAGGTGCTTTCTTCCGACATCGCCGGAGAAAAGCAGCTTCGTCTTTTGTCCCTTCTCCATCGCCTCAACCAGCACACAGGCCGATCCCAGCATGTGTCCCGCATTCGAAAGGGTGACACTGAAGCCTTCGTCCTTCGCCGAACCACTGAGCAGTGTAGGCTCATGCAACTTAATGGCGTGCATCTGACGCATCACCTGCTGCGCATCCTCCTGCGTGTAGAGAGGAGAGAACGGCTCTGCCCCCTCCGATACGCCCACCATTCTTCGCCGGGAGCGGCGCCGATTCATGAAATCAGCGTCGCCCTCCTGGATATGTGCACTGTCCTTGAGCATTGGGTCGCAGAGATCGATGGTCGCCGGCGTGGTGTAGATCGGACCACGATATCCCTGCTTCACAAGGCCGGGAAGATTTCCACTATGGTCGATATGAGCATGCGACAGCACGACCGCACTGAGCGCGTTTCCGTTCTGGCTGGCAAGCTCCTGAGGCGAGAGCGCCAAATGCTGGTTGATATCCTGGGCCTCCTGGCGCCTGCCCTGAAACAGCCCGCAATCCAGCAGGATCTGCCGGCCTGCACATTCCAGATAATGCGATGAACCCGTAACCGTCCGTGCCGCTCCCCAGAAACGTAAACGAATCCCCATGCTCGTGCTGTTCCTCTCCCTCAACGGTGGTCCAAACTACACAAAGGATGACGATACCGGGAAGCGGAGCAGGTGGCAATCGACAGTAAGAAGGCAACGACGCATTGCATCTCGCGCTTGGCTCCCATACACTGATCAAGTCCCACCTGAAACGTGGGCGGATAGCTCAGTTGGTTAGAGCGCCTGCCTTACAAGCAGGATGTCGGGGGTTCGAGTCCCTCTCTGCCCACCATCAAAACAAATCAACGTACCTCTTTCATTCCAAATGCGACGAGGCGGTGCGATCCGCGTGAAATCCGCAATCCGCCTTTGAGTCGTAGGCGATTGCTCTCCTTCGTGAATCGCACTACAGTTTAAGTGTGACTCGTTTCAGCCATCGTCGCAGTCTGTTGGCCATCCTCTTGGCCTGCCTGTGGATCGCGACCGGAGCCTTTGCTGAGCATACCTCCGCGGAGTTTCCGCTATGTCAGCCGGAACGATCGCCTTGCTGTGCACCGACGGCGAGCACGACCAACCTCTACTGCCCCAGTTGCAGTCTATCCGCCCCAGTTGCGGCAAAGGACAAAACGGAACAGGACCGATCGGCGCCGGCTTCGCAAAATCCTCAAAACCTCGCTCCACGTCCGGACCGCGCCGCAGCTACGTCCGTTCGAGAACTAACCGACCATATTCGGTATCGACGTACCGTGTTCGATCTAAAAGACGACCTCCGCATTTAGATCTCCCTCTGGCTGTCATCAGCATGCCGCAGGGCCGGCATGTGAATTCTTCAACAGCTTGCTAAAAAGGAGATCATCATCATGAAGTTCAAGTCATTTTCACTCGCAGTTCTAGCCGTTCTGTTCCTTTCTTTGTCAGCACAGGCAGCAACCGCCTTCACGTGCTGCGATAAGCCTGCCTGCTGCGACGGCAGCAGCTGCTGCAACTAACCCATAGCAAATCGCTGCGCTCACATTCTTTGGAGATAGGATTAACCAAAGAGTGTGGGCCAGTCGACCGGAACACTTGCCAAGGCTGGCATCTTCCCGTACCACACCCATCTTCACCCCTTACCGCTTCCTGCGATCTTTCTTCTTCTTTTTCTTCTTTCCATCTTTCTTCTTTGACTTCTTTTTACGGCTGCCCTTTTCTTCTTCCGCCGGTTCCTTCAGCAGCTCAGCGTGATAGACGATCTCCGTCTCTGACCAGCACAGCATCTGTGCCCCACAGGAGCAGATCTCCCGGTGCGGCATGCTCTTCACCCAGTCCGGACATTCCCTGTGCTTTTTTCCGCAGCCAGGGCAGATGATCCACTCGCTGCTCATCGTTCTCAGGCCCATCCCTAATGCCTCCGCCTCATTGGATGCTCTTATCGTCGCATCCTATGGCGCTGGAGAGTTTGAAGCCACTGCGCCGAAGGGGACATGGAAGCCGACGCATGTCGCCGCAACCTCATCTGACCTCCAGCGTCATATAGAGGACAGGAGAACCGCCGGTGGCAACCGAGGCCATATCTAGTGCAGCATCAGTCCCCTCTGCGGGCTTCTCCCGCCGACGGCCAGAGCTCGACGCCCTGCGAGGCTTCTTCCTTGTATGGATGACGCTCAACCATCTTCCAACGCGGCTGAGCGACTACTTCAACCAGCCGTTCGGGTTCGTCTCTTCCGCGGAAGGCTTTGTCTTTCTCTCCGCACTGCTGCTGGCCATGCTCTCGATTCGCAGAGCCAGAAAAGAGCCGCACCAGATGCGCCAGAGAATCTGGAACCGTACTCTGCGGATATACGGTTATCACCTCTTCATGTTGCTGTTCGCTTTCACGGTGGCGGCCAGGGTAGCCGCCCACGCTCATCGACCTGCGCTGGTCAATCTACTGAACTACTACCTGGCGCATCCCATCTCTGCCATCGTGTCTTCGTTGCTGCTTATCTACTGTCCGCCTCTACTCGATATCCTTCCGATCTACATCCTCTTCATGTTTGCTACTCCACCGCTGTTGCTCTTCGCAGCGCACAGGGGGTGGAAGTGGATTCTCATAGGAAGCGGCTCTCTCTGGCTACTCGCTCAGTTCGGCCTCCGTGCCTGGACCCATGCACTCCTTGTCAGCATGACTCATCTGCAGGTCCCACTGCAGGAGACCGGAGCATTCAACCTGTTCGCGTGGCAGTTAGTGTGGGTACTGGGTATGTGGTTTGGAGCCTCGATAGCAGAACGAAAGCTAAGCATGCTCCGGCTGCCGCGCATAATCTACGTCGCCTCGATCCTCCTCTGTCTCTTCTTCATGGGAGTGCGTCACGAATGGTTCGGAACGCACCTCACTCCGAAGAGCTTCGGTATGCTGCTCGATAAATGGCAGATCGGTCCGCTGCGCCTGCTCAACCTTGCCGCGTTCGCGGTCTTCCTCTACGGCTCTCGCGGGGTCGTGAAACGGGTCATCACCATCGAGCTTTTCCTTACCTTGGGCAGAGCCTCATTGGAGGTCTTCTGCTCGCATCTTTTCTTCGTGTTCCTGGGCCTCGCGATGCTCTCGGGCGACTCGAGCCAGCTCCATGGAATGCGCGCCGCTGTTCTGGTCGTCGTTACCTTCTCTGGCATGCTGCTCGTCGCCATCCGCGAGGTAAACCGGCAGGCCCGAATCCGCGCCCTGAGAGTACAGTCCTCCCACGCAGGTGCAACAGGTAGCTGAGGACGCTGCGCAGCCTGCTAAAGTGAAGTCTGATCCTGGTGCACGCCTCACCGACTGAGTCGGCACCAGACCGCGAAACGAAATCAATGCCGCCTCAACTCATCGTCAATGCCGACGACTTTGGACTGACCAAAGGAATCAATCGCTCGATCCTCTCGCTGCATGACGCAGGCGCGCTCACCTCTGCAACCCTGATGGCCACCGGACCAGCCTTTGATGACGCCGTGGAGATTGCGAGGCGAACGCCCACTCTCGGCATTGGCTGCCATGTCGTTCTCACCGATGGTATACCGGCGTCCGATCCTGCGAAGATTCCATCGCTGATCGGCCCGGACGGACGGAGCTTTCGTCCTTCTCTTCTCTCGTTCGTACAAGCGCTGCTGCGTGGC